>CAJYHU010000258.1 GCA_913774655.1 uncultured Luteibacter sp.
CTTCGAGCGGTCCGAGCAGCTTCCCGCGTATATCGTGCTGGCGGCCGACGGCGATCGCGCGGTGGGACTCATGCTGCAGCCGGTGCCTGGCGAGGGCGGCCACGATGCGGCCGCGGAAGACGCCGACGCCTGGCATCGCGTCGGCACGCTGACGGCGACGCTCGGCACGGACGAGATGCTGTCCTCCGACCCGAGCGATCTGCTGTACCGGCTTTACCACGAAGAAACCGTGCGCCTTTACGACCCCCGGCCGCTCGCTTTCGGTTGCACCTGCTCGCGCGAGCGTGTGGAAGGCATGCTGCGGGCACTGGGCCACCACGAAGTTCGCGAAGCGCTCGACGAGCGCGACGGCACCATCGAGGTCACCTGCGAGTTCTGCGCCACGCGGTATGAATTCGACCGGGTCGATGCCGAGCGGCTGTTCGTCGATGGCGATGTGCCACCGGCGAACCACACGCTTCAGTAACCGGACACCCCGCCGCGGGCCGATGGATGCCCGCGGTGGTTCAGACGTCGAGCGAGAGCGGCGACCCCAGCCATTTGCTCGCCGGCGCAGGCTGGGCAAACAGGAATCCCTGGCCGAAGCGGCAGCCGATGCGGCGCAACGCGTGCATCTGTGTCTCGGTTTCGATGCCCTCGGCGATCACCTGCATGCGCAGCGAGTCGGCCAGCGCCTGGATCGCCCGGACCACCGCGGTGCTGTGCACCTCGTTGTCCTCGGCGGGCAGGTCGATCACGAAAGAGCGGTCGATCTTCAGCGTTTCGATCGGGTATTGGTGCAGGTAGCTCAGCGACGAATAGCCCGTGCCGAAATCGTCGAGCGCGATACCCACGCCGTGGGCGCGCAGGTTTTCGAGGATGCGCTTGACCTGGGCGGGGTTCTCCAGCAGCGCGCGTTCGGTGACTTCCACGCGGATGCAGCGTGCGGGCACCTTTTGCTCCTCGAGCAGGTCGAGCAGGCGCTGGTCGAGGTCGGGCGAGCGGAAATGGCTGCCGGACACGTTGATGCTGACAAAGCCCTCTTCGCGGGTGAGCGCGCGTGCCTGGCGCACCACTTGCTGGAAGATCTGCCAGTCGATCGCCTCGGAACAGCCGGTGTCCTCGGCCACGGCCAGGAATTCACCGGGCGGAAGCAGGCCGCGCTCCGGATGGCGCCAACGTAGCAGCGCCTCGTAACCGACCACGCGACGGTCTTCGAGGTCGACGATGGGCTGGTAGAACGGCACGAACTCGTGGCGCGTGAGCGCGCGGCGCAGGTCACCTTCCAGTTCGAGCAGCGAGAGCGCTTCGCGGCGCAGCCGGTCGTCGAAGACCGCGGCGCGATGACGCCCTTCGTCCTTCGCGCGGTACATCGCCGAATCCGCGTCGCGCAGGAGTTCTTCCGGCCGGGTGTATTCGGGCGTGGGCAGGGCGATGCCGATGGACGCGGAGGTGAAGATCTCTTTCGCACCCAGGCGGAACGGGGTCTGCAACTGGGCAATGATGCGCTCGGCGATGTGAGTGGCCGCCTGCGGATCGGTGATGCCTTCTACCAGCACGGCGAACTCGTCGCCGCCCAGGCGGGCGACCACGTCACGGGTCTTCAGGCAGGCGCGTACGCGCCCGCCCACCTGGAAGAGCAGGTCGTCGCCCACCAGGTGGCCCACCGAATCGTTGATGACCTTGAAGCGGTCAAGATCGATGAAGAGCACGGCGAACAGATCGCCCGGGTTCTCGCGGTAGTGGTTGAGCGCCTGTTCGAGCCGCTGCAGCAGCAACGTGCGGTTGGGCAGGCCGGTGAGCGAGTCGTGCAGGGTTTCGTACTTGAGGCGGCGTTCGACGCGCTCGCGCTCGGCGATCTGCTCGCGCAGGTCGCGGTTGGCGAGGGCCAGCGCGCGGGTCCGCTCGGTCACGCGACGCTCGAGGCTGGCGTAGGCCTGCTTGAGCGACTCGGTGGTGTATTTGCGCTGCAGCGCGTTCGCGATGTGGTAGCTCACGAAGGTGAGCAACTCCTGGTCGCGCGCGCTGTAGGTGTGTTCGGGCGAATAGCTTTGCACCGCCAGCACGCCCATCGATTTTTCGTTCCAGATCAGCGGCACGCCGAGCCAGTGCAGCGAGCGTGCACCGGTCGTGGACAGCACCTGGTCGCGATTGAGGCGGTCGATCTCGGCACGGTCGGCAAGCAGGGCCTTGCCGTTGCGCAGCACGTATTCGGTAAGGCCGCGCCCCAGTTCGCGAGGCTCGCGCGCCCCGTCGAGCTCGTCGACGGAGTAGGGGAAGGTGAGCTTGACCTGGTCTTCGGACAGCAACGCGATATAGAAATTGCGCGCGTAGAGCAGTCCGCCGATGACGCGGTGCACGGCGGCGTAGAAGTTCTCGATGCTGTCGGAGGTGTTGGCCAGCTCGGCGATGCGGAACAGCGCCGCTTGCAGGCGTTCGCCGCGCTGGCGCTGCAACACCTGCTGGCGCAGCACGCGGTTGGCTTCGCGCAGGGCGGCGGTGCGCGTGGTGACCCGGCGCTCGAGCTCCTCGTGGGCCTGGCGGCGTTCCAGTGCCGTCTGCACGTGCTGCGCGACGTAAGTGAGCAGTTCGCGGTCGTTCGGCGTGTAGCGGGTGTCGGCACGGTAGCTTTGCACCACGAGGGCGCCGACGACGTCTTCGCCTCGCTTCATCGGCACGCCGAGCCAGTCATCCGAGGGCGGGCCGATGGACACGCGAGGCCCGGGCAGGTTCTTTTCGAGTTCGTTGCTGGCACCCATGAGCGACTTGCCGCTCTGCAGGATGTGCCAGGTGAGGGTGTTCTCGATGTCCTCGATCGGGCGGATCGATTCCGGGTCGGGCGGATCGGTGTCCACCGAGTCGATGAAGTACGGAAAACGCACCGTGCGGCTCGGCGCGTCGTACAGCACGATGTAGAAGTTCTCGGCGTACATGAGGCTGCCCACGATGCCGTGGAGCGCGGTCATCATGTCGCGCATGTTGTGCTCGGCGCCCGCCTGTTCGGCGATGGCGTAAAGCGCGCGTTGCAGGCGCTCGGCCATGGCCAGGCGCGAGATCGCTTCGTAAAGATTGGCGGTTTCGGCGAGTTGGCGCAGGCGGGCGCCGGCGAGCCGGCCGAGCCAGCCGATCAGGTCGGCGGCGCCGGGGCTGTCGGTCTCGTCGGCAAGGAGCATGAGCGAGCGTTCGCTGCGCGGGTCGACGCCCAGCTCGATGCCTTCCCCGGTGCTCGTGTCGCCGCAGACCTGCCATGCCACATGGGCGCCGGGCACCAGGCAGCGGGCGAAGACCTCGCACTCGTCACGGACGGCCTCGGCGTCGGCGGCGCGCAGGAGTCGTTCCACGGCATCGTGCAGCGGCTCGACCTGGCCGGGACCGGATGCCTGCAAAGCGGGGCTTTGGGATGGAGCGAGGGTCATCGCCTGGGAAGCTTCCGGACTGGGTCGGGTGAGTCTATATGCGTTCGGGGCGGTCGCGCGACGGGATCACCTTCGCCGTCTCATTCCCTCTGCGACTTACGGCGTGATGCCCCCTTGACGGTCATAAACGGCAGTTATCGTAGATTCTTAAGTACACCTCCCGGAGGGCTCGTCGGGGTGTTAGTAAAAAGTAAAACGGGGTACACTGACCCCGGACCCACCGACGGCTCGCGGTGGGCTTCGGGGATGCGAGCCGCCCTTTCGATCAATGGTTTCCATGCGTCGCACCTTGCTCTCCATGCTTTTGCTCATGCCGCTCGCCGCGGCAGGGCATGGCGTGCCCGCGAGTGGCGAGGGCACGGGAGCCCTGTTGTATGCCGATCCGGCAAACAGCGACGGAGGCGATCCGCAGAGTTCGGTCCCCCTGTGGCGCTCGCCCGACGGCCGCGCGTTGTCGGTGAACTACAGCGATCGTGCCGATCCCACCCAGCCGTTGGCACCGCGCCCCTTGGGCGCGAGCCCGTTCGTGTCGAGCGGGCTTCAGTATGACCTCGGCCCGGGCCTGCAGGCGCATGCCTCGGTCAGCGGCCAGGGCTGGATCAATTCCGCGGAATCCTGCGGTGCGTCGGCCACCTCGCACGGTGATCGCTGCACCTCCCCGGGTGCGCCGCCGCGCATCGTCGGCAGCGAAGTCGGCGCGACCTGGCGTGGCTCGGGCTATAGCGTGGGCCTGGGCGTCGGTTCCGCCCGCCCATCCGGCAACAGCCCGGCGCTGCCCCGCGTGCTACCGGGCATGGCGTCGACGATGTCGGGCCTGCCGTTTGGCTCGTTGTCATCGAGCACCGAACTTAACGCGCACGGTCGCGTCGACCTCGGCGGCCGAAGCGGCATCGACCTGGGCGCGAGCATCGGTCGCATTCGCCTGCTGCCGGGCAACCTGCTGGGCATCGGGTCGGTCGATCAGAAGGCCTTGAGCCTCGGCGTGGATCGCGGTCCGCTCTACGGCAGCATCACCGGCCGCACGATGCAGCCGGAGCCGGGCGTGTCCAATGGGCTCAATCCCGATCGCCGCTGGAGCGCGATCGACCTGGGTGTCACGTTCCGTCTGCCGTGGCGCGGTGAGTTGTCCGTCGGCGCGCAGAACGTATGGTCATCGGGTAACGCCCCGAACAACCCTTCGCTGCCTGAGCCAGATCAGTCACGAACGCCTTACGTGCAGTATCACCAGGATCTTTAGAAAAGCCGCGATGTTCGCGGCTTTTTTCATCGTGGCGGCGCATGTCGGTCCGGTTGGATGACGCCATGGGTGTCGTCGAACACGTACCGGCTGACGCCGGATCGCCGCTGCGATCGCTCCTGCGTTTCCGACAGGCGCGTCCCCCGTGCGCGAACCCGGGGCTGACCCGGACGAGCGAGGCGCTGCGCGAGGCCTTTACCGGCCGGCTTTGCGGATGCGCAGGTCGCCGCTGAACGATTCGACGTGGATGCGGGCGCTGCCGTCGCCGATCGTGGTCTTGAGTTCCTTACCCGGACCGTCCTCACCCCGCGACGGCTGGCCCCAGTCGGAGCCGATGTCGCCGCTGAACGTCGATGCTTCCAGGCGCGCGGAGATGGACGACGGCAGTTGCAGCTTCACGTCACCGCTCATGGCGTCCACCGTCAGCTTCGCCCCGTTGCCCGCAGGGCCGCCGTTGATGTCGGTGTCGCCCGACACGGTGCTGAAGTTGGCCTCCTTCCAGGGACCGCCCCCGACGATCATGTGGCCGGACACCGTTTGCGCATCCACCCGTTCGGTGACATTGGGTGCCGTGATGTCGCCGGAGACCGTCTGCAGGTCGGCCTTGTCGGCGCGGCCGGCGAGATCGATGCTGCCGCTCACGGTCTGCATGGACGCCGAAGGCGTGCGCACATTGGCGCGCACGCGGCCGCTGACCGATTCCACGTCGATGCGACCGCCTTCGAGGCCGTCGATGCTGACCGGGGCGCTGACGACCTTCACTTCCACGTCGACGCCCTTGGGGACGCGTACGTTGAGCGTGGTCGAGCCCATGTTGCTGTCGTTGCCCCAGCTGAACCACTTGCCCTTGTCGTCGCCCCCTTGCACGCGGATGTCGACGTTGCGGTCGTCGCCTTCCAGTTGCAGCGGGCGCGCGCCCTCGCCGAGCGAGCCGGATACCTGGATCTGGTTGCGATCCCAGGCGGTGACGGTCACTTCGCCGCGGGTGTTGTCGATGCGGATGTGGGCGTTGGGACGCACGTCGCGGGACAGGTTGATCGGCGTGGAAGCGAAGGCTTCACCGATGCACAAGGCCAGCAGCAGGGGAGCGATGTAGAGCGTTTTCATGGGAATGTCCTGCCTGTGGGCCATTAACCGGCTTGCCTGTCGAAGTTGCGCAGACGATCCCGCTGGCGCTCGGTGCGCAGCAGCAGTCGCTGCAGGGCGGCGGAGTCGGGGTTCTCGCGGATCGCCTGGGTGAGTTCCATGCGGGTGGCATCCAGTTGGATGGCCGCGCCCGCGAGCCGGGGGTCGGTGGGTTTCCACTTTTCGGCCGCGGCCACGCGATCGTTGACGGCGGGAGCGGCCAGACGCAGGCCGATGCCGCCGCCGAGCACCGCTACGCCGGCGACGGCGGCGGCCATCAGCCAGGGACGCAGGCGGCGTTGCCGGGGCGTGGCCGCTGGAGCGGATGCGTCGATCCGCGATGCGATGTCCGCCCACAGGTCACGGTGGGGCGTGACCGGGCGGTTGAGCGAGCGCATCTGGCGCAGGTAGTCGAGTTCATTCATGGCGTATCTCCCAGCGCGCGGCGGAGCAGGCCGCGCGCGCGGTGTAGCTGTGCTTTGGAGGAGCCCACCGCCATGCCGAGTTCGGCGGCGATTTCCTCGTGTTTCCAACCTTCCACGTCGTACAGGACCAGGACCGCGCGAGCCCGCGGGGGCAGGGCCGCGATGGCCTTTTCCAGTTCGTCGCGCTCGATGGCGCGCAACGGATTATCGGTATCGGTGATGTCGGGCAGGTGTTCGTCGTCGACGATGCTGACCGGATCGGCGTTGCGGGCGCGTAGGGACATCAACGCCACGTTGACCGCCAGGCGGTAGACCCAGGTGCCGAAGGCGCTCTCGAAGCGAAAGCCATCAAGCTTTTGCCAGGCACGCACGAAGGCTTCCTGGGTGAGGTCTTCGGCACGGGCGTGGTCGAACGCGGCCAGGCGCAGGATCGCGCCGTAGACCCGGTCGGCGTGCCGTCGGTAAAGCGTCTCGAAGGCCTTGCGGTCACCTGCGGCCGCGGCCCGCACGATGTCGTCGTCGGTCGACGCGGCGAGCAGCTCAGGCTGCATGAAGGAGGTGGCGGCGAGGCATAGGGCGTTCATCTTGCCAGCTTGGATGCGGGCAAGGGAGAAACGGTTTAAGTGCGATGGCGCGAGTGGGCGGGAGGCGGCCGGCTAGGTATCGGCGTCATGCGTACGACCGGTACCTGCCCGCCCCGGGCGGGAGCGAGCCTTGGGCGCGAAGGGAAGCCCCTCGCGCTCAAGACGCGCCGGATCAGGCCACCTGGGCCGCGCGACGGTGCTGTGCAGCGTCGAGCGCGCGGCTGACACGCAACCGTTCGGCCTTCAGACGTTCGGGCATGCGCTCGCCATAGCCGTCGAGGTAGGTGCCGATCGCGTTGAGTTCGTCGATCCAGCCGTCGACGTCGACGCGGGTCAGGTCGTCGAGCGTGGCGGGTGGCACGTCCAACCCCTCGACGTTGAGTTCGCCCGGCGCAGGCACGGTACCGATGGGCGTCTCGTGGCCGCGGGCGAGGCCCTCGACGCGGCGGATCATCCAGTCGAGCACGCGCATGTTTTCGCCGTAGCCGGGCCACATGAAGCGCCCGTCGGCATCCTTGCGGAACCAGTTGACGTGGAAGATGCGCGGCAGCTTCATGCCCGGCCGGTCGAAGGACAGCCAATGCGCGAAGTAGTCGGCGAAGTTGTAGCCGCAGAACGGCTTCATCGCCATCGAGTCGCGACGCAGCACGCCCACGGCGCCCGTCGCGGCCGCGGTCGTTTCCGAGCCCATCGCTGCGCCGACGAGCACGCCATGCGCCCAGTCCTTCGCCTCGAACACCAGCGGGACCAGGGAGGGTCGCCGCCCGCCGAAGACGATGGCGGAGAGGGGCACGCCCTGGGCGTCTTCGGATTCCGGCGCCCAGCTCGGGCACTGGCGGGCGCTCACGGTGAAACGCGAGTTCGGATGGGCGGCGGGACCGTTCGCGGGATCGTACGGGCGGCCCTGCCAGTCGGTGACCGGCGTGCCTTCGCCGAGCCCTTCCCACCACGGCTGGCCATCGGCGGTGACCGCCACGTTGGTGAAAATTGCATCGTGCCCCAGCGTCGCCAGCGCACTGGGGTTGGTGTCCGCGCCCGTCCCGGGCGCCACGCCAAAGTAGCCGGCCTCGGGGTTGATCGCCCACAGCCGTCCGTCGGCGCCGGGCGTCATCCAGCAGATGTCGTCGCCCACGGTCCAGACCTTCCACCCCGCCCTGCGGTAGCCCTCGGTGGGAATCAGCATCGCTAGGTTCGTCTTGCCGCACGCCGACGGGAACGCCGCGGCGATGTAGTACTTGTCGCCCTGCGGGTTCTCGATGCCGACGATGAGCATGTGCTCGGCCAGCCAGCCCTCGTGCCGCGCCTGGTGGCTGGCGATGCGCAGCGCATGGCATTTCTTGCCCAGCAGCGCGTTGCCGCCGTAGCCCGACCCGATCGACTTGATCGTGAGTTCGTCGGGAAAGTGCATGATGAAGCGACGCTCCGGGTCGAGGTCGCCGATCGAGTGCAGGCCTTTCACGAACCGACCCTCGCGCTCGATGCGGGCCAGGGCCGGCGCGCCCATGCGCGTCATGATGCGCATGTTGGCGACCACGTAGGGGCTATCCGTGATCTCGACGCCACAGCGGGAAATGGGCGAATCGATCGGACCCATGCAATAGGGAATCACGTACATCGTGCGCCCTCGCATGGCGCCATCGAACAGGGCGTCGATCTTTGCGTGCGCGTCGGCGGGGGCCATCCAGTGATTGTTGGGGCCGGCATCCTCGCGCTCGGCGGTGCACACGAGCGTGAGGTGCTCCACGCGCGCGACGTCCGACGGATGCGACCGGTGCAGATAGCTCCGTGGATGCGTGGTCGCGTTGAGCGGATGCAGGTCGCCGGTCTTCAGCATGTGGGCGACAAGCCCGGCGTATTCCGCATCGGAACCGTCGCACCAGACGACCTCGTCGGGTTGGGTCAGGCGCGCGACCTCATCGACCCATCGGGTCAAGGCTTCCAGCGAACTACCGTGCGATTGCATCCGTGTGGTCTCCATGTAAAAGCAAGAGACGACAGTAGTTTGCAAATCCTGGTATTGGCAAGGCACGGCGCAGCAAACGTGCTGCGCCTCGGCGTCTCAGGGGGTAAGCGTGGCGATCATGTGCTCGACGTAGGCGTCGAATTCCTCGTGGCTGATACGCGGCAGGCCAAGCGTGAAGTTCAGCTGGAGAAAGCCGACGTAGGCGGCATAGGTCAGGCGTGCACGATGCAGCGCGGAGACGGGCTCAAGCCCGGCTTCGGCGTACATCCGGGTGAGGAAATCGATGCGCCGCTGCGATACGCGCCCCATCACCGGCACCACCTGGGGATGGTCGAGCGCCTTGAGCAGGGCGGCATAGACCCGGTGCGGCTGCACCTCGTGCGCCACCCGACGGAACAGTTCGGGGAAACGCTTGCGAGGGTCGGGAATGCGCTCGATCTCGGCCAGCACCTCGCGCTCGCCGTATTCTTCCCAGCGTTCGAGGGCCGCCTGCAGCAGGGCTTCGCGGGTGCGGAAGTGCCAGTAGAAGCTGCCCTTGGTGACGCCCAGGCGCCGCGCGAGCGCCTCGACGGCAAGCGCGCCCACGCCTTGCTCGGCGATGAGGGCGAGGGCTCCGTCTTCCCAGTCTTCGGCCGACAGGCGGACGCGTTCGTTCTTGGCACCTTCGTTCATCGGCGCATGGTAGCGGAGACGCCGCGGTTTGCAATCCATCGCCACTTGGCCATGCTGCATAAAACCTTGACTTTTAAGCGCTTGGATAACCATACGCAGGCGTATTGACGGGCTCGCCGACAGCCCACATACTGCCACGTATGGTCGCCGAAACCTCCACCGCCGCTTCTGCCCTGTCGAGTCTGGTCGCCGCCGATGGCGTCACGCTCGCCGTTGAGCATTGGCCTGGCTCGGGCTCGCCCGCGCTGGTGTTCGCGCACGGTTTCGGCCAGACGCGTCACGCCTGGGACGGCGCGGCGCGCGCACTCGCCGCACAGGGGCACGCGTCGGTCACCTTCGACGCCCGTGGCCACGGTGGCAGCGAATGGGTGCCGCGCGGCGACTACCACATGCAGCAGTTCGTCGACGACCTCATCGACGTTGCCGGTACGGCAAGGTCGCCTGGCGGGCCCGCGCCCGTGCTGGTGGGTGCCTCGATGGGCGGTCTGATCGGGCTGGTGGCAGCGGGCGAAGCCGAACCGGCGCGCCTCCCGTTCTCGGCGTTGGTGCTGGTGGACATCACTCCGCGCTGGGAGACCCAGGGCGTCGAACGCATCCTCGGCTTCATGCGCGCCCACCCCGACGGTTTCGCCGGTTATGACGAGGCGGCCGCCGCCATCGAGGCCTACCTGCCTCACCGGCGCGAACGCAAGAGCGAGTCCCAGCTGAAACCGCTGCTGCGCCAGGGCGCCGACGGCCGCCTGCGCTGGCACTGGGATCCCGCCCTGCTCGATGGCGTGGTGGCCGAAAGCGAACGCTACCAGCCCCGGCTATTCCAGGCGGCGTCGCGCGTGCGCGTTCCGGTGTTGCTGCTGTCCGGTGCCCGCAGCGACGTGGTCTCCCGTCATACCGTCGACGAATTCCTGCGACTGGTCCCCCATGCCCGGCACGTGGCGCTCGCCGAGGCCACCCACATGGTGGCTGGCGACGCCAACGATGCTTTCACGCGCGAAATCGTCTCGTTCGTGGAAACGCTTTCCTGATTTCTGTTGTCCTGTAGTTACCACACGCAATAAGCCGACCGTTACGAGGTGATACCCATGTCTGCGATCCTGGTTGTGCTGGCGGCGCTGATCGCCTCCGGTGCATGTGCCTACCACCGCACGTCCCTGAAGACGTGGGCCATCGCGACGGCCGTGACGACCCTGGTCGTCGGCGTGCTCGTCGGCGCGCCCGTCACGACGATCGTCCTGCTGCTGCTCCTGGCCGCCGTGGCCGTGCCGCTGTTGATGGTCGATTTCCGCCGCAAGACCATCAGTGCGCCGCTGCTGTCGATGTTCGCCAAGGTGACGCCGAAGTTGTCCGACACCGAGCAGACCGCGCTTGAGGCCGGCACGGTCGGCTTCGAAGGCGAACTGTTCTCCGGCAAGCCTGACTGGTCGCAGCTGCTGCGCCAGCCGAAACCGGAGCTGTCGGTCGAAGAACAGGCCTTCCTCGACGGCCCCGTCGAAGAACTCTGCGCCATGGTCGACGACTGGCAGATCACCCACGAACTGGCCGACCTGCCGCCCGAGGTCTGGGATTTCATCAAGAAAAACAAGTTCTTCGGCATGATCATCCCGAAGAGTTACGGCGGCCTCGGTTTCTCCGCACTGGCGCACTCGGCGGTGTTGCAGAAGCTCTCGAGCATGTCGCAGACGCTCGCCTCCACGGTGGCCGTGCCCAACTCGCTGGGTCCCGGCGAACTGCTGATGCACTACGGTAGCGACGAGCAGAAGAACCATTACCTGCCGCGCCTTGCCGACGGCCGTGAGATTCCCTGCTTCGCCCTGACCGGCCCATACGCCGGTTCGGATGCTACCTCGCTGCCGGACTTCGGTATCGTCTGCAAGGGCCTGTGGAACGGCGAAGAAACCGTCGGTATCCGCCTTACGTTCGACAAGCGCTACATCACGCTGGCGCCGGTGGCGACCATCGTGGGCCTTGCCTTCCGCATGTACGATCCCGAGAAGCTCCTGGGCGACAAGGAAGATCTCGGCATCACGCTGGCCCTGCTGCCGCGTGAGACCCCGGGGATGCAGATCGGCCGTCGTCATTTCCCGCTGAACACGCCGTTCCAGAACGGCCCGATCCACGCCAAGGACATGTTCGTGCCCCTGTCGGTGCTGATCGGCGGTCCGCACATGGCCGGTCACGGCTGGCGCATGCTGGTGGAATGCCTCTCCGTGGGGCGCGCGATATCGTTGCCGTCCAACGCCACGGGTGCCTCGCGCATGGCCGTCGCCGCCACTGGCGCCTACGCTCGCATGCGCAAGCAGTTCGGCCTGGCCATCGGCCGTTTCGAGGGCGTGGAAGAGGCCCTGGCACGCATCGGCGGCCTCACTTATGCCACGCAGGCGCTGTCGCGCGCCACGGCGGCGGCCGTCGATCGCGGCGAAAAGCCGGCGGTACCCTCGGCCATCGCCAAGTACCACGCCACCGAGTGGTGCCGTCAGATCGCGTCGGACGCGATGGACGTGCACGGCGGCAAGGGCGTCATCCTCGGCCCGAAGAACTACATGGGGCGCGGTTGGCAGAGCGTGCCCATCGCCATTACGGTGGAAGGCGCGAACATCATGACGCGCAGCCTCATGATCTTCGGCCAGGGTGCCATCCGTTGCCATCCTTACGTGCTGAAGGAAATGCAGGCGCTCAACATCACGGACTACCGCGAGCGCCTGAAGACGTTCGACAAGGTGCTGTTCGGCCACATCGGCTTCGGCTTCTCCAACGCGGTGCGCAGCTTCGTGCTCGGCGTCACCGCCGCCAAGATCGGCGAAGGCGCAGGCGACGCCTACACCCGTCGTTACTACCGCAAGCTCAACCGCTATTCGGCGGCGCTGGCCCTTTGCGCGGACGTCGCGATGGGCGTGCTGGGCGGCAAGCTCAAGTTCAAGGAAAAACTCTCGGCCCGCCTGGGCGACGTGCTTTCGTACCTCTACATCGCCAGCGCGATGCTCAAGCGCTAC
>CAJYHU010000259.1 GCA_913774655.1 uncultured Luteibacter sp.
CCCGCCGCCAGGAGGATCACGTCGAACTGATCGCCTCGGAGAACTACGCCAGCCCCCGCGTCATGGAGGCCCAGGGCTCGACGCTCACCAACAAATACGCCGAAGGCTACCCGGGCAAGCGCTATTACGGTGGCTGCGAGTTCGTCGACGTGGCCGAGAAGCTCGCGATCGAGCGCCTGAAGAAGCTCTTCGGCGCCGACTACGCCAACGTGCAGCCGCATTCGGGATCGCAGGCCAATCAGGCCGTGTATTTCGCCCTGCTGACCCCCGGCGACACCATCCTGGGCATGAGCCTGGCCCATGGCGGCCACCTGACCCACGGCGCCAAGGTCAACCTCTCGGGCAAGATCTTCAACGCCGTGCAGTACGGCATCGACCCCGACACTGGCCTGGTGAACTACGACGAGGTCGAGCGCCTCGCCCTCGAACACAAGCCCAAGATGATCGTGGCCGGCTTCTCCGCCTACTCGCAGGTGCTCGACTGGGCCCGTTTCCGCGCCATCGCCGACAAGGTCGGCGCCTACCTGTTCGTCGACATGGCCCACATCGCGGGCCTGGTCGCCGCCGGCGTTTACCCGAGCCCGATCGACCACGCCCATGTCGTGACCTCCACCACGCACAAGACCCTGCGCGGTCCGCGCGGCGGCATCATCGTGGCCAAGGGCCTGGGCGAAGAGCTCGAGAAGAAGCTGCAGTCGGTGGTGTTCCCGGGGATCCAGGGCGGCCCTCTGATGCACGTGATCGCCGCCAAGGCCGTCGCCTTCAAGGAAGCCCTCGAGCCGGCGTTCACCGAATACCAGAAGCAGGTGGTGGTCAATGCCAAGGCGATGGCACGCACGCTGATCGAACGCGGCTACAAGGTCGTCTCCGGCGGCACCGAAAATCACCTGATGCTGATCGACCTGATCGGTCGCGAGGTAACGGGCAAGGATGCGGAAGCCGCGCTGGGCAAGGCCCACATCACGGTCAACAAGAACGCCGTCCCGAACGACCCGCGCTCGCCGTTCGTCACGTCGGGCCTGCGCGTGGGCACGCCCGCCATCACCACGCGTGGCTACAAGGAAGCCGACACCGTGGCCCTGGCGAACTGGATCTGCGACGTGCTCGACGCCCCGGGCGACGACGCGGTCATCGCCGCGGTGCGCGAGAAGGTGACGGCGCAGTGCCAGACGTTCCCCGTCTACGGCTGATCGATGCACTGTCCCTTCTGCCAGCATGAAGACACCCGCGTCATCGACTCCCGGCTCACCGAGGACGGTGGCACCGTGCGCCGGCGGCGCGAGTGTCCGCAATGCGGCGAACGGTTCAACACGTTCGAGACGGCGGAGCTCAAGCTCCCGGCGATCGTCAAGTCGGGCGATCGTCGCGAGCCGTTCGACGAGCACAAGCTGCGCGTGAGTTTCGAGCGCGCCCTGCAAAAGCGTCCCGTCGCCAGCGACGCGGTAGACGTCGCCATGCGCGCCGTCACCAACGACCTGCGTCGCAGCGGCGAGCGCGAGGTGCCGTCGCGCCAGGTCGGCGAACTGGTGATGCGCGAACTCAAGGCGCTCGACCAGGTCGCCTACGTGCGTTTCGCGTCGGTATACCGCCGCTTCGAAGACGTACACGCCTTCCGCGAAGAAATCGAAAAGCTCGAACGTGACCTACCGTCGCTCGAGGGCCTGCAGCTTCCCTTGCTGGAGGCTGCGCGACGCGGGCGCAAGAGCAGCTGACCGCCCAGGACATCGCATGTCGCGTCCCTTCTTTCCCGCCATGGACCACGTTCACATGGCGCACGCGTTGCGGCTCGCCGAACGCGGCCTGTACACCACCCAGCCCAATCCGCGCGTCGGTTGCGTCATCGCGCGGGGCGATACCGTGCTGGGCACCGGCTGGCATCCCGAGGCCGGCCAGCCGCACGCCGAGGTGTTCGCCCTGCGCGAGGCGGGGGAGTCCGCCCGTGGTGCCACCGCCTACGTCACCCTTGAACCGTGCGCTCATCATGGGCGCACGCCGCCATGCGCGCAGGCGCTGATCGCCGCCGGCGTCGGTCGCGTGGTGATTGCGCATGAGGATCCCTTCGCCCAGGTCGACGGCAAGGGCATCGAGCAACTGCGCGCCGCCGGTATCGGCGTGCAGGTGGGACTGATGCGGGAGGCGGCGCACGAACTCAATGCGGGATTCTTCAGCCGCGTGCGGCGTGGCCGCCCCTGGGTGCGCGTGAAGCTCGCGATGAGCCTCGACGGACGCACCGCGCTCGCCGATGGCGCGTCCCAATGGATCACCGGCGAAGCCGCGCGGGCCGACGTGCAGCGCTGGCGCGGGCGATCCTCGGCGATTCTCACCGCGAGCGGCACCGTGCTGGCCGATGATCCTCGCCTGACCGTTCGCCTGCCGGCGGGGGAACGCTTCGTGCCGCCGTGGCGCGTCGTGCTGGATACGACCCTGCGCACGCCGGATGGCGCGCACGTGCTCGACGTCGACGCGCCGACGGTGCTCATGCACGCGCCGGACGCGGTGGTGCCCACGCATCTGCGCCAGGCGCGATGCGTCGCCATCCGTCGCGACGAGGGTGGCCTCGACCTGCGCGCGGCGCTTCACTGGCTGGCGCAGCACGAGGTTAACGAAGTGCACGTGGAGGCGGGTCCCGTGCTTTGCGGCGCCCTGTTCGCGCAGGGCC
>CAJYHU010000260.1 GCA_913774655.1 uncultured Luteibacter sp.
AGGCGGGTTGCCCCGCCTGCGTGGGGCCGGTGCTTGCGTCCGACGAGGGCCGCGATGTCACACCGAAGGCCTTGGCTACCCGGGTGCTCGAATTGCTCGGGGCGGTGGCGTGAGCGACCTGGCGTCGCGGATCAAGGCGCTGCGCGCCCAGGCCGGCGTAAGGACACCGGTGCGTCCGGTGGCACCCGCGGCCCCCGCCGTCGACGCGCGGCCTAGGGTTGATCTCGCCATGCTGCGGCGCATGGCGGGGGTAAGGGAGCGGGCTACGTCGCCCCGGCCAACGCGTCCTGTCACCCGTGACGTTCCGGGCGTCGAAATCGCCGCGGGGTTGCGGTACATCGAACACATGCACGCGTGGTCGGCGCCGCCCGACATCGTCGATCTCACATTCGCCCGGCTCACGCAGGCACGCCGCGATCGCCTGCTGCATTTCGATACCGAGACCACCGGTCTGGCCGGAGGCACGGGCACGCGGGCGTTCATGATCGGCGCAGCCGATTGGCGGCCCGAGGGACTGCGCGTGCGGCAGCTCTACATCACGGCCATGGCGGCCGAGCAGGCGATGTTGCGTGAGTTCGCCCGCTGGATCGACGCCGATACGGTGCTGGTCAGTTACAACGGCAAGTCATACGACGCGCCCCTGCTGGCGACCCGGTATCGCCTGGCGCGCATGGTGAACCCGCTGGCGGGGCTCGTGCATGTCGATCTCCTGCATCCCATGCGGCGGCGTTACCGGAGCGTTTGGGAGAATTGCCGGATGCAGACGGCCGAGCGTCATCTGTTGCGCATCGTCCGCGACGACGACCTGCCTGGTTCGAAAGCGCCGCGTGCGTGGCTCACCTATCTGCGTGGCGGCTCATCCACCGATCTGGCCCGCGTGGCCGAACACAACCTGCAGGACGTGCGCAGCCTCAGCGCGCTGCTCGTCGAGGCGCATGGCTGGGCTGCGATGGACGCTTCGCCCGCCGGTAACGAAAAATAGACGCCCGCCCGCGCAGGCTCGTGACGTGTTGACGCCCGGAGGCATCAGGCATGAACGAAGCGACCAAGACCTGCGATCACGACGGCTGCGGATGTCGCATCCCCGTTTCCCGCGATTACTGCAGCGAGAGCTGCCGCATGGCGGCGGAAAGCCAGAACGTCGGCGGCGCGTGCGAATGCAGCCACGCGTACTGCCAGCAGCGTCATTGAGGAGACATGACATGACCAACGACGGCAAGCAGCAGACGCCCGGGTATCGGGAAGACAACCCGAAACCCCATGGCGGCAAGGAAAACCTGCCTGGCGAGGGCCATCCGAAAGAGTCGCAGAACATGCCGAAGGACAAGCCGGGCAAACAGGGCAGCTGACCACGCTCACGGCCGCGCTGAGCGGTATGAGCTGCCCGTGTCAGCGACAGCTCGGGGGTGTCTTTGCGCGAACGATGCCATCGCTCGCGCCAGTTCGGCTGCCGCCGGGATCGCCGATGCGATCGGCTCCCCCTTCGGTTGCGGCTGGTCACCCGCAGGGCGGGCTCGTGACGCATGAAGGGGGGCGATTACGCCGCGCGGGATAGGGCGACCACGCGGTCCACATCGGCCAACGCCGTGTCGATCGCCTTGGCCTTGTGTTCATCACCTAACGCCAGGCCCTCGGCGCGAACGAATGCTACATCGGTGACGCCGAGAAAACCGAAGAGCGTCCGCAGGTAGGGCTCCTGAAAATCCATCGCCCCTGCCGGACTGCCTGCGAGATACATGCCGCCCCTCGACAGTCCCACGATCACCCGCTTGCCTTTGGCGAGGCCTTCGGGCCCGGACGCGGTGTAACGGAATGTCTTGCCCGCCACCGCGATGCGGTCGATCCAGGCCTTGAGCGAGCTGCTGATCGCGAAGTTGTACATGGGCGACCCGATGACCACGACATCGGCATCCAGAAACTCCTGCAGTGCCTTATCGTCCTCCAGGGCCGCGGCGTCCTGCTTATCTCCAGGCAACCCCCAATGGTCCAACGGCTCGGCGTGGACATCGCGATACGTGACCGACGCATCGGGGTGCTGCCGTTCCAATCCGGAAACAATCGCGGCGGTGAGGCGGCGCGAGACCGAGTGGTCGCCCAGGGCGCTGGCATCGACGTGCAATACTTTCATGGCAATTTCCTTTAGGGACCTCAACGGTCTCGATGGGGCCACGATACGCCGGCGGTCCGTGCGGGATTAGCCCGCGTGAAGTAGACTGATTGTTTCGATAGAGAAACGGCCAAATACGACGATGGAAGGCGCCCTCCAGGATCTCAACGATCTCTACTTCTTCGCTGCCGTGGTGGAGCACGGCGGGTTCTCCGCCGCCGGGCGCGCCCTCGGTGTACCGAAGTCGCGCCTGTCCAAGCGCATCGCGCAGCTCGAGGACCGCCTTGGCGTGCGCCTGCTCCAGCGCACCACTCGCCGCTTCGTGGTCACCGAGATCGGCGAGCGCTTCTACGGCCACTGTCGCGCCGTGCTGGAAGAGGCGCGGGCGGCGCAGGACGCGGTGGACGAGTTGCGTACCGAACCGCGCGGCGTCGTCCG
Organism: uncultured Luteibacter sp.; assembly: GCA_913774655.1. Taxonomy (GTDB): domain Bacteria; phylum Pseudomonadota; class Gammaproteobacteria; order Xanthomonadales; family Rhodanobacteraceae; genus Luteibacter; species Luteibacter sahnii. The sequence continues at coordinate 2,546 of CAJYHU010000260.1, forward strand.
CGTGAGTTGCCCGGTGTCGCTGGCGCAGAACGTCCTCGGCCCGATGCTGCCGGCCTTCATGCTCGAACACCCGAAGGTTCAGATCCGCGTCACCGCCACCAATCGTCGCGTCGATCTTATCGGGGAGGGCTACGACGTGGCCCTGCGTGTGCGCGAAAAGCTCGATACCGACGCGACGCTCGTGCTGCGCAGCATCGGCTATGCGCGCAACCTGCTGGTGGCGAGCCCCAAGTTCCTCGACAGCCACGGCCGCCCGTCGACCCTCGACGAACTGGCCCAACTGCCGGCCCTGTCGATGTACGAGCACGAGGGGGCGCAGGTCTGGGAACTGGTCCATGCCAGCGGCCGGAAAGCCGCGGTCGAGGTCAAGCCGCGCCTGGTCAGCGGCGATTTCTCGGTGCTGGTCGCCGCTGCCGTGCAGTGCTGCGGCGTGGCGCTGATTCCCGAAGAGTTCTGCGCCCCGCTGATCGCCAGCGGCACGCTCGAATGGGTGCTGCCCGACTACGCCACGGCGCAGGGCACGTTGCACTTCGTGTACCCCAGCCGTCGCGGCCTTCTGCCTGCGGTGCGCAGCTTCGTGGACTTTCTCGCCGAGCGCCTTCCCAGGGCGCGTGCGGACTACCAGAAGGATTGCGAGACCGTGGCCGCCGACCCGGCCTCCACGGGAGCGGTCGCCCTGCGTCGCATGTTAGGATCGGAACATCCGGCCGCGTTTGGCCGTCCAAACGAGTAAGAGCGTCCGATGCAGATCGATACCAAGCTTCCCAAGGTCGGCACGACCATCTTCAGCGTCATGAGCCAGCTCGCGCTGGAGCACAAGGCCGTGAACCTGGGCCAGGGCTTCCCCGATTTCGAGCCGCCCGAGGCGCTGCGCGACGCGATCACCCGCGCCATGGCCGAGGGCAAGAATCAATACGCACCCGGCATCGGCATCGCGCCGCTGCGCGAACAGATCGCCGCCAAGACCGAGCGCCTGTACGGCCACCGGGTCAGCCCCGACACCGAGATCACCGTCACCTCCGGGGCCACCGAAGCACTGTTCTCGGCCATCGCCTCGGTGGTGCGGGCGGGCGACGAGGTCATCGTGTTCGATCCGTGCTACGACAGCTACGAGCCGGCCATCGAGCTGCAGGGCGCCCGGGCCGTGCACGTGCCGCTCGACGTGCCGTCGTTCGCCATCGACTGGCAGCGCGTGCGCGATGCGGTGACGCCGCGCACGCGCATGATCCTCATCAACTCGCCGCACAACCCCTCGGGCGCGGTGCTCTCCCGCACCGATCTCGACGAACTCGCGGCCATCGTGCGCGACACGCCCATCGTCGTGCTGTCCGACGAAGTCTACGAACACATCGTGTTCGACGGCGCCGACCACCAGAGCGTGCTGCGGCATCCCGAACTGGCCGCGCGCAGCATCGTGGTGTCCTCGTTCGGCAAGACCTTCCACTGCACCGGCTGGAAGCTCGGCTACGCGGTGGCGCCCAAAGCGCTGACCGCCGAGTTCCGCAAGGTGCACCAATACCTCACGTTCTGCACCTTTCACCCGGCGCAGTCGGCGTTCGCGGAATTCCTCGCGTCCACGCCGTCGCACTACCTCGAACTGCCGGGGTTCTATCAGGCCAAACGCGACCGCTTCCGCGCGTTGCTGGCCCCGTCGCGACTGACGTTGCTCGACGTGCCCGGCGGTTACTTCCAGCTGGTCGATTACAGCGCCATCCGCGACGTCGACGACATCAACTTCAGCGAGTGGCTGGTCCGCGAGGGCGGCGTCGCCGTGATCCCCCTGAGCCCCTTCTACGAAAGCGCGCCCGACACGCGCCTGGTGCGCCTGTGCTTCGCCAAGAACGACGCCACGATGGAAGCCGCTGCGGAGCGCCTGTGCAAACTCTGACCGTATCGCTCGTCCAGGGCGCCACCCTCTGGCATGACGCGGCCGGCAATCGCGACTACTACGGCGCGATGGTCCGCCGCGTGGCCGGCAGCGATCTTGTCGTGCTGCCGGAAACCTTCCTCTCCGGGTTCACCAACGACACGCTGTCCAACGCGGAAACCATGGACGGCGAGAGCGTGGCCTGGATGCGCGCGCTGGCCGCCGACACCGGCGCCACGCTGGCTGGCAGCCTGGTGATCCGCGACGGCGGCTCGGTATACAACCGGTTGATCTGGGCGTCCCCCGACGGCACCCTCGCGTATTACGACAAGCGCCACCTGTTCCGCATGGCAGGCGAGCACACGCGCTATGGCGGTGGCAACCAGCGGCTGATCGTCGAGCTGAAGGGATGGCGCATCCTGCCGCAGGTCTGTTACGACTTGCGTTTTCCCGTGTGGTTGCGCAACGGCCGACGCGAAGACGCGCCGGGTGGCATGGATTACGACCTCGCGCTGTTCGTGGCGAACTGGCCGACGCCGCGTCGCCAGCCGTGGCGCACGCTGCTGCGCGCGCGGGCCATCGAGAACCTGGCTTACGTGATCGGCGTCAACCGCGTGGGCGTGGACGGCAACCAGTTGCCCTACGCGGGCGATAGCGCCGTGATCGATCCGGTGGGCGAGGCGCTCGTCGAGCTGGGGCCGCAGGAGCAGGTGGTCACGGTCAACCTCGATCCCGCGCCGTTGCTGGCGCATCGCGAGCGCTTCCCGGCGTGGATGGACGCCGACCGCTTTTCCATCGACGCGTCGGGCTGAGTCCTCGCCGATCTCGCCCAGGAACGCACCGCGACAGTACCCGTCCTGTCGCGACGCCTATTGGGCCGGTGCGAATGGCACCACCGGCCCGATTTTTGCCGACTTCCGCCACGCGGCGAGCTTGTCGCCGATCCCCGGGCCGACGTCGATCTGCGGTTCGGATGGTGTCACCGCGTCGCGTTTTTCCCACGAGGCGATCTCGCCGCGCGCCCTGCCGAACGCGTCGATGACGTCCGGCGTCGCATTGAGGCCATCCACGAGCCAGGCGTGGCCGAAGTAGGTGACGTCCGAATCCGCACCACATCCGAAGGAGGTGCGATCGGCGCGTGCCGCGGTCATCACGAGCGTGCCGCTGCCCTTGAGAACCGGCACGAAGCCGCCGGAATAGCAGGCGTTGACCACCAGCACTTTCCAGCGGAACGGGCGCTTCGCGAGAATGTCGCGGAGTCCGTCGGGGTCGAGCTGGTCCAGCGGGATCGGATCCATGTCCACCAGCAGCGAGTGGTCGCTGCCCCCATGCGTGGCGATGTACAGCAGCAGGATGTCCTCGCGCGGGTCCATCACCTTGGCCAACCCGTCCAGCGCCTGTTCGAGGTTGGTCCAGCTGGCGAGCGGGTGGGTGGACAGGGTGGCGGGGTTGTTCTCCAGCACGAGCGTGTGGCCGGGGCTGCCGAACCGTCGGGTCATCAGCTGGTCGAGGTACTCGGCTTCGTTGCGGAACACGTCTTCGGAGCCGTCGCCGGCGAAAGCGACAGCGTAGACGTTCGGATGGCCGGGCACGCGAGGTGCGAGCCGCGCGACGGCCTCGCGCACCCGGTCGGGCTGGGCCGTGAACACCTGCTCGGGCGTGGGGCCATCCGCGGGCCAGTCGCCGTTGTCCACGTCCATGGCCGCGTCCGCCGGTTCGTCGGCGACGCTGGTGGGCGCGGCGGGTGCCGCCGCCGTGGCGACCGCCGCGGGTGCGACCGCGACCGGAGGTGTC
>CAJYHU010000261.1 GCA_913774655.1 uncultured Luteibacter sp.
CGCGAGTCGCTGCTGCTGGCCGAGGTGATCCAGCAGGCCGTCGAGGTCTGCCGTCCTGCATTGGACCAGCAGCGGCATCGCTTGCGCGTGGTGTTGCCGGAGACGCCGCTGCCCTTGCAAGGAGACCCGGTCCGTCTCACCCAGGTGTTCGGGAATCTGCTCACCAACGCGTGCAAGTACACGCCACCCGGGGGAGACATCGAGGTGCGGGTCGAGGCGGGCGCGGGCAGCGTCGAGGTCGTGGTCGCGGACAACGGATCCGGCATTCCGCCGGACAAGGTCGATGCCATCTTCGAACTGTTCACCCAGGTGGACCGGACCCTGGAGCGTGCGCAAGGTGGACTCGGCATCGGCCTGATGCTGGTTCGGCGGCTGGTCGAGATGCACGGCGGCACCGTCGAGGCGCGCAGCGAGGGGGCCGGCAAGGGCAGCGCGTTCGTCGTGCGGCTTCCCTGCGACGCCGCGCCGGTTGCCGTGTCGGCCACGGGGGATGTCCGGCCGGCACAAACGATGCGCCGGATCCTGGTGGTCGACGACAATGCGGATATCGCGCTGGCGCTGGCCGCCCTGCTGGAACTGGACGGACACGCTGTGCGCACCGCTGGCGGCGGAGAGGAAGCGCTGGCGATCGGTGCGCGCATGCGCCCCGAGGTCATCCTGATGGACATCGGCATGCCCGGCATGGACGGGCACGAGGCGTGCCGCCGCATTCGCGATTGCCACTGGGGCAAGGACATCACCATCGTCGCGCTGACCGGCTGGGGGCAGGACAGCGATCGCCGCGATTCGGCGCATGCAGGGTTCGACGCGCACCTGGTCAAACCGGTGGGGTTTGCCGAGTTGCACGGACTGTTTGCCGGGCTCGACTGACTTGGTCAGGTCCAGCGTACGCGCACGTCGCGTCTGGTGCGTTGTGGCCATGGGCGGACGGGCAGCCGAGACAAACGGCTACACCTGCCATGATCGCGCCTGCGCGATTCGCCCGGCGTAGACCGATACCGCAGTGGAATCCGAGCGCGCGTCATCCTGTGCGCGTTGATGCTGGCGGCGCGAAGGTTTCCGGCCATACCAGCGAGCGGTGAACCTGCGCGCCGGCCATGGCGCCGCTGCCCACGGCCAATGACAGCGAATGCGGCGCTTTCGCCAGGTCGCCGCAGGCGAAGACGCCGGCGACCGAGGTCCCATGCTCGGCATCGATGCGGACCTGGGTGCCCATTGGCGTCTCCTCCAGCACGCAGCCCATGGCCTCGGCCAGGGGACAGGACGGGGTGGTGCGTGTCGCCGTGAACAGGCCGGCGAAGACCAGGCGCCGACCGTCGGCCAGGACCACGTCGGCATGCCCCTCGATCCTGTCGATGGGCGCCTCCTCGATCGCCACGCCGCGGCCGCTCAGAAGAGCCCTGGCCGCGTCGTCGAGCTGCAGTGCGCCGTTGACGAGTAAGGTCACATTGCCCCACTCGGTGAGCAGTTCGGCTTGGTGCACGGACAGCGGGCCGGCACCGACGATGCCGATGCGTCCCTGGTCCAGTTCGTAGCCGTGGCAGTACGGGCAGTGGAAGACGGCCGTGCCCCAGCGTTCGGCGAGGCCGTCGACGGCCGGAAGCTGGTCGGCCACGCCGGTGGCGAGCAGGATCCGGCGACCCTGGTGGGTGCCGCCATCGGAGGTGGTCACCCGGAAGACGTCCAAGGATCCAGTGGCGGTCAGGGCGTGTGCGTCCAGCCACGTCAGCGTCGGATAGGCGCTGAGCTGCTGGCGCGCGGTCGCCGCGATGGTGCCAGGCGGCACGCCGTCCTGGCCGAGGAAGCCATGTGCATGGTGGGCCGTGCGATTGCGGCGCTGGCCCGCATCGATCACTAGCACGGAACGCCGCGCTCGCAGCAGTTGCAGGGCGGCGGCCATGCCCGCATAGCTGCCGCCGATGACGATGATGTCGTGGTGCATGCCTAACTCCTCGTCCGTCGTGCCGCCGCATGCCGGCGCGCGAAGTCGGCGGCCAGGTCGGCAAGGGTGATGTCCGAAAGCCGCTTCAACAGCAACGCCTCTGCCTCTGCGAACGTTCCCTCGAGTGCGGCATTCACCGCTTGCTCAACCAGGCACTCCGGGGATTCGTGGCGATTGCCGATGGCGAACAGCGCCGGTTCGCCCAGCGCTTCATGCAACTGGCGCAGGGTGACCGTGGCCAGGTCGGCATGGATGCGCCATCCACCCGCGTGCCCGCGATCCGAGGTCACGATGCCGGCTTCGCGCAAGTACCCCATGGTCCGCCGGACCACGACGGGATTGGTGCCCAGGCATTGGGCCAGGGCGTCGGAGGTCATGGGACCATCGTGCTCGGCCATGTGCAGCAGGGCATGCAGGACAGAGGACAGGCGGCTGTCGCGTTTCATGTAACTAATGATGTTTCGAAAGTTGCGGCAGGTCAAGCGTGGTTGCGTCCCGGCGCTGTCGATCGCGTTCAACGGGGTGTGCCGCGAACATGTGCGCGTCTGGCGCCCGCAACGCACGGCGAGTGCGATCGAAACAGCGGCGATCGCGGGCATGGTGGCGGCACGACGCTTGTTCATCGTGGACAGGCAACGACCTGGTCTCTCGCCATGGCGGCGATGCTGTTTGTCGACCGCTTCCCGGCCCGGACCACGTACCTTGATCCCGCCTGAGATGCAGGCGGAATTCCCCGGGTGGGAAAGGATCGATGCAATGGAAACGAAGGCGAAGAGCTTGGCAATCGTGGTCGCAGCGGGGTTGGCGCTGTCATTTCAGGCGCAGGCGCAGTCCTGCTGCCCCTCCGGCGGGCATGGGGTGGTGGGCAAGGGACTGGGCGAAAGCGTGCCCAAGGCGCTGAATCTCGCCACGGATTCGGCCTGGCGCGTCTATGAGTTCTCGCGCGATGGCGTGAACTACCTGCAGATCAACGACGCCAGCGGCGTGGTCCGTGCCGCGGTCGGCCGCATCGGCAAGACCTTGTGGGTGCTGCCGATGGGCAGCGACGTGGGGCGGGTCTCGCTGACGGCATCGCCTGCGATGCCGTCGCGCGTGATCTACCGGACGGCCGATGTGGTGGTGCGCCTGCGCTCGGATGCACGCGGTGACGCGTGGGAGGTCACGGCGGTGGAGTGAGGCTGCCGGAGGCCGGGCTTTCGGACACCAGAAAGCTGAAGCTCAACGCATGGCGGCGCCGGCAGGTGCCGCCATGCGCCTGCAGGCGGACCGCCAGTTCCCGGTCTGGCGCTTCCGGACGGCGCCGCAACGCGCTCAGCATCGCCGCATCGGCGGTGATGCGGATGGCGATGCCCTGTCGTCCTTGCGCACGCCATACCCGTGCCTGCAGCAGATGCGTGTGGGCCACGGGCAGGGTCTCGATGGCGTCGAGGATGCAGCGATAGGCCACCAGTTGCAGACCCAGCGAGAGGCGCCGCGGATCGCCATGCAGGCGGCAGCGGAACTCCGTGGCGCACAGGTTGGCGAAGGTCGGCGAGTGCAGCGTGTGGTACAGCCCATGCGTCTCGATACCGAGGGGGTAGAGCGCGGTGACGTACTCGTCCAGCAACTGCGCCTGGATCACGCCGGTGCGGGTCATCTGCATGGCGGCGGCGTAATGGCCGCGTGCGCGCAGATCTTCCACCACATCGCGGCGCAGCTTGTTGATCTGGGTGCTGAGGTCGGTGTAGTCGACCACCCGTCGGCGCAGCGTGCGTTCGGCGGAGAGGTAGCCGGCCTGTGCGAAGGCCAGCGCCTGTTCGCGCAGGCGTCCGTCGTCGCGCATATGCCGATAGGCGGCGGAGATCCGTGATCCGAACGCGAACATCACCGTGGCGGTGGCGGCGAGCAGGATCTGCACCACGAACGCATCGGCGTCGTGCATGCCCGGTGCGACGACCTTGGGCATGGACAGGGCCACCGCAACGTTCGCCATGACCACGCCGAGCGCCGCGCCCCGCCAGCCATGGCGAAGCGTCAGTACGATCGCCGGGACCACCAGCAGGACCATCAGCAACTGTCGCAGCAGCGCGTCGCCGGCCACGGCGATCGACGCCGACAGCACGACGACCACGGCGATCGACGCCAGCCCCTCGCGCAACAGCGAGGCCCGCAGTCGCGTGGGTTCGTCCCGGCGCAGCCACAGCAACGCCGGCAGCACGAACATCAAGGTGCCCAGGTAGTCGCCCAGCCAGTAGCGCAGCAGCACATCGAGCGGCGCCGGCGCGGCCGGACCGCCCAGCGCGGTGTTGAGCGCGATGTTGCAGAGCGTGCTCCACAGCGCGGTCGCCAGCGTCAGCGGCAGCAGCCAGTGATCGTTGCGTGCCAGGTCAGGCACCCGCTGACGCGCCAGGACCGGCAGCAGCGACACGGCGGGCATCAGCAGGAACGGACTCAGGTATGCCCAGATGGCACTCGCGCCCCAGGCTTCGCTCATGGGAATGCGCAGTGTCAGCAGCGCGGCGGCATCGCCGGCCAGCAGCCACGGCCAACGCCGTGCGGGCAGGAACAGCAGGCTGGCGACGCGCACGCCGGCCGGCAGATACCACTGGTCCACGGAACACCGCCAGGCCAGCAGGAACGTGGCGCAGTAGGTGGCGCTCAGTAGAACGCCTTTGGCGATATCTCTTGCCGCGGCCATTCCCGCCATCCGTGGTGTGTCGCGGCTACTGTATAAGCCGGATCGGCGGCGAGGGTAGACAGTTGGGGGTGTCGACGACAGTGTGAGATGCGTCGCAAGTGCGCGACGGATGCAGGCGAATGCCGGGTGTTCTTTCGCCCGGATTCGCGAGCCGGCAAGGGAACACTTGCAGTCGTGCCGCTGTTTCGTCTGCGTGATTCTGCGCGTCGCTCGTGCAGGCGGCAGCACGTCTTCGACCGCTTCGATGTCGAGCCCCGCGAACATGGCTGGTGCGATGAGGCATGGCTACGTGCTCCTCGACAGTGACCGCGACAGCAGAGCAAGAATGTGCGCCAGCAAACCTGAAACGCCCTGCCACAACGGATGCGGCATGATCACTGCAGGTGCGTCGCGGAGGCATTCCGAGGGCGTCCGATACTTCTGCGTGGCGGGATCGGGGCGATGCCCGCGACGTGTGGTCGAGCCCGTGCGGTAGCGCCCGATCATCGGGTCGGGAGTGGCGGCGGAGGCGCGTCGTCGGGCGGACTACCGACGGGGCCGATGACAGGCGTAGCATCGCGCCATGGCGTCCATGCATCGACCTCCCGTTTCCGCATTGCGCGGTCTGGTGACAGCGGTGTGGGCGCACGAGCCCGCACCGGTGTCTGCGGCCGTGCGGCTGCCTGCGCGCGAGCACGTGCTGCCGACCGGTGCCACGCATCTCGCCGTGCGGATCGGCGGTGCACCGTTGCGGGTGTTCGACCACGCGGACGACCTGTGCGGCCATTGCCTCGGCCACGCGGTGGTGGGTGGGGTACGCACGGCGTATCACGTGCGCGATGTCACGCAGCCTGCGGTCTCGGTCGGTGCGATGTTGCGTCCAGGCGCCACCAGCGTGTTGCTCGGTGTGCC
>CAJYHU010000262.1 GCA_913774655.1 uncultured Luteibacter sp.
GTAACCGGAAACGAGTTCGGCGACGGTAAAACCGCCCGTCAGCGTCGCATCGACGATCTTCGAAGGGTCGCTCGTGCCGCCGGCGATCGCCACGTCGAGGGTCGCCGGCTGGCCCTGGAACACGGTCTTGAGGCCTGTCGCACGGAAACCCTTGCCGTCGAATGCCATGTCGCCGGTGATCTTGTCGAGGCGGAGCTTCCAGGTGTCGGCGACGAGGTCGGCGTCGCGGATGGTGGCCTTGCCGTCGAGGGTGAAATCCTGCGCATGTTTCATCGGCAGCGTCAGGTTGAAGCCGAACTCGCCCGTACCGCCCAGTTGCATCTTGTCGAGCGCGTCGCGGCTGCTCGCGCCCACCGGGCTGTTCTTGACGAAGTCGAGGTAGCTCGCCCCGGTGCCGGCGCCGCTCACGCGCAGGTCGAGAACCCCGTCGCCGAAATCGGCGATGTCCGCCGTCGCGTGACTGATCGCGTTGCCCAGCGCATGGCCTTCACTCGCGTCGACGGACATGCCGTTGTCGACGAAACTCGCGCTAGCCGCGATGCCTTCGGCACGCGGCCAGCCCGTGCCGTAATCCAGCACCGTATCGTCGATGTCCACGTGGCCTTCGAAACGCCCCTCCTGGTTGCGGAAGGGGAAGTCGCGCAGGTTGCCTCGGAACAGCGCCGAACCCCTACGGATATGGCCCGACACCAGGGCTCGGTTGAGCCAGTTCCGTGACCCTTCGGACATTGAGTGCACCGGCCAGAAAAGCTTCGCGGCCGTCACCTCGCCCTCCCCCAGCGCGACGTACATGTCCATGAAGGGTCCGCCGTCGCCCGCTGGCAACACGAGGTCACCGCGCACCTGGCCGCCATAGCCCTGGCCGCGAACGTCGAGCGGATCGACACCGATGTGCCAGGCCCCGTCGTCACCCTGGTAGGCGGCGATGTCGCCCCCCAGCCCGGACATCGCCAACGGGTGGGCGAACACGCCCGTGGCGTCGATCGTGGTGGGCTGCGTGGGCAGGTGCAAGGCGACGGCCTCGGGGTCGCCCGAGATCTCGCCATGCAGCGACGAGATGCCCGGCAACGTGCCGCTGGCGTCGATGCCCAGGCCGGCGAATGACGCATGCGCGAAACGAAGGCCGGTTTGTCCGTTCCACTCCACGCGTACGTCGTCAAGACGACCCCGGGGTCGCCCCTCGCCGAGCCACCGCGCGAGCGACGGCGACAGTTGCGGCAGCACCCCGGCCCAGGGCGCCAGGGGCGCCAGCTCAAGATGGCGCGCGACGACGGTCGCCCGTGGCGCGTCGCTGTCACGGCTCAACAGCACGGCCACGTCGCTACCGTCGGTGCCGGCCCAGTCGAGCCGGCGCTGGCCGAGCCGTGCATCCAGGTGCATGTCGAAAAGGCCATGCAGGCCCGAGGTGGCGATCGTGCGGTCGGCCTCGCGAACCTTGAGGCCCTCGAGGTCGACGCGCGAGGTGGCTCGCACCACATGCGCGTCGCGCCATTGCAGCCAGGTCTCGAAGCTGCCGCGGCCGGCCGCCAGCGAACGGCCGTCGAGATCGATGTCCGCGGTGAGCGCGGCGAAGTCGAGGTCACTGCCCTTGAGGTAGAGCGTGCCCGAGGACGCATCCTCGGCGAAACGCGCGGCGGCGGTCAGGACCCCGCCGCCGTTGTCACGGCGGAGGATGCCGCCTGCGCGCACCGTGTGCCCCTGCAGGCTGACGCGGACCTGGTCGGCGATGACGCCATAGTGGCGCTTCGAGGCATCATCGGTGACGTCCAGGCGCAGGTTGCTCAGCCACAGGTCGGCGGAAAGGTGATCCAGCGAGATCGTCTGCGAACGGCCACCGGCGTTGAAACCGTCCACGCTCCAGCGCCCGTCGACGTCGCGGCGCAGGCCCACGTGCAGGTCGGCCAGGCGAAGATTGAGCAGGTGGCGCGACGGCAGCACGAGGCCGCCGAAATCGAGCTTGAGCGCAGCCGTCGGCAGGTGCAGCGGCGGGGCGCCGTTCTCGCCCGCCACGCTGACGTCGCGCATCGTGAACAGGGGACCGGATGGCTGCCAGAAGCCCTCCAGCGAACGGAACGTCACCGGCCTGCCGAGCCTGTCGCTCAGCAGCGCCGCGATACGCGAGGGATAACGCGCAGCCAGGGGCAGCAGCAGCTGGCCCAGGGCCATGACGATCGCGAGCGCGATGAACACGCTCGCGACCCATCCAAAGAGGAAAAACCGCAGGCGTCGTAGGCGATGGCGCCAGGCCGGATTCACCGGCCGCCGTCCCGGCGGCGCCGGGTGGATGTGCGGTCAGAGGAGAACAACATCGAACTGTTCCTGCGAATAATGCTCTTCGGCCTGGAAGCGTATGCTCTTGGCGATGAATTCCTCCAGTTCGGCGACCGCGGCCGATTCCTCCTCCAGAATGCGGCCGACCACCTTCGGGCTCGCCATGACCAGCAGCTTCTGCGCATTGAACTGGCGCACGGCACGGGTGATCTCGCGGAAGATCTCGTAGATCACCGTCTCGGCGGTCTTCAGCGTGCCACGGCCGCTGCACGCCGGGCACGGTTCGCACAGCTGGCGCTCGAGGCTTTCGGTGGTGCGCTTGCGCGTCATCTCCACCAGGCCCAGCGCCGACATGGGATAGACGGTGGTCTTGGCGTGGTCGCGTTGCAGGCCCTTTTCGAGCATGCGCAGCACCTGGCGCTTGTGTTCGTCGTCGATCATGTCGATGAAGTCGATGATCACGATGCCGCCGAGGTTGCGCAGCCGCAACTGTCGCGCGGCCGCCTGCGCCGCTTCCAGGTTGGTGCGGTAGACGGTTTCCTCGAGGTTGCGGCTGCCGAGGTAGCCGCCCGTGTTCACGTCGATGGTTGTCATCGCTTCGGTCTGGTCGACGATCAGGTAACCGCCCGACTTCAGCGGCACCTCCTTGCGCAGCGCACGCTGGATCTCGTCTTCCACGCCGTAGAGGTCGAAGATCGGGCGTTCGCCGGAATAATGTTCGATGCGGTCGGACAGCACCGGCATGAACTTCTGCACGAATTTGACCGTCTTCTCGTAGGTTTCGCGTGAATCCACGCGAACCTTCTCGATGCCTTCGTTCAAGGCGTCGCGCAGCGACCGCAGGGGCAGCGACAGCTCCTCGTAGACGCGCTCGCCCACCTTGGCCCTGGCGATGTTCTCCTGCACCACGCGCCACACCTTGCCCAGGTAGGTGACGTCGAAGGCCAGGGATTCTTCCGACTGGCCCTCGGCATTGGTGCGGACGATATAACCCAGGGGATTTTCGCCGATGAGCGGCGTGATGACGTCCTTCAGGCGCTGGCGCTCGGCATCGTCCTCGATGCGCACCGACACGCCCAACGTGCGTGAATGCGGCAGCAGCACGAGATAGCGCGACGGAATCGACAGGTGCGTGGACAGCCGTGCGCCCTTGCTGCCGATGGGATCCTTCACCACCTGGACGACGATTTCCTGTCCTTCGTGGACAAGCTCGCTGATCGGCGGCACCGGGCCGTGGCCGCTGGATTTGCCGCCCTCGGCGCCCTCGGTGGCCTGCAGCGGCGCCCTCACGATGTCGGACGCGTGCAGGAACGCGGCCCGTTCGAGACCGATTTCGACGAACACCGCCTGCATGCCGGGCATCACGCGCTGGACGCGGCCCTTGTACACGTTGCCGACGTAGCCGCGTTTCTGGGCACGCTCGACGTGGACCTCTTGCAGCATGCCGTTCTCGACGATCGCCACGCGTGTCTCACGCGGCGTGACATTAATCAGGATCTCCTCGCTCACCGCGGCCCCTCTCCTTCGATTCCCCGCTTTATAGCCCGCGCGAGGATGACCTGTCACTGACCCGCGAGGAGCTGGGAAGTTTCGTAGAGCGGCAGGCCCATCACGCCCGAGTATGACCCGGACAGATGGGCCACGAAGGCCGCTGCGCGACCCTGGATGGCGTACGCGCCGGCCTTGCCGAAGCATTCGCCGCTTTCGACGTACGCGGCGATCACGGCGTCGGACAGGCGCGCGAAGCGCACTGTGGATACGGCGACCGCCTCGCGCTCGCGATCGGCGTCGATCAGCCACACGGACGACACCACGCGGTGTTCGACCCCTGACAGCCGACGAAGCATCGCGGCGGCATCGACGGCGTCGCGCGGCTTGCCAAAGACGGTGCCGTCCAGGATCACCTCGGTATCGGCCCCGAGTACGCGCGCGATCGGCTCGGCGCCCACGAGGGCGAACCCGGCGCGGGCCTTGTCGCGGGCCACGCGCGATACATAGGCCTCCGGCGCTTCGCCGGGCCGGTGCACTTCCGCCACCTCGACATCGAGCGTGCGGTGTTCCACGCCGATCTGACCGAGGAGTTCGCGACGACGCGGTGACTGTGAGGCCAGGTAGAGCACGGGAGGATCCTTCAGGCGCGGTGGTAAGGATGCCCGGCCACCAGCGTGGTGGCGCGGTAGAGTTGTTCGGCGAGCACCAGCCGCACCAGCATGTGCGGCAAGGTCAGTGGCCCCAGCGACCAGCGCTGGTCGGCGCGAGCGAGCACCTCGGGCGCGTGCCCGTCCGGGCCGCCGATGAGAAAGGCGAGATCGCGACCGCCCATGCGCCATTGCTCAAGCTGGCGGGCGAGGTCTTCGCTGGACCAGGTCTTGCCGCGTCCGTCGAGGGCGACGACGTGGATATCACGTGGCAGCGCCGCCAGGATGGCGGCGCCCTCGTCGAGGATCGCGCGGGCATCGTCGCGGCCCTTGCCGCGCACGCCCGGCCGGATTTCGGTCAGTTCCAGCGGCAACTCGTGGGAGAGCCGCTTGCGGTACTCGGAAAAGCCCTCGGCCACCCAGGCCGGCATGCGCTCACCGACGGCGATGAGACGCGCCTTCACGGCGCTGTCAGTCGTTGGCGGCTTCGGGCGGGGCGTCGTCGCCGACCGTCCAGAGGCGCTCGAGGCCGTAGAACTCGCGGATACGCGGCAGCATCACGTGGACGATGATGTCGCCCAGGTCGACCAGCACCCATTCGGCCTCGGCCTGGCCCTCGACGCCCAGCGGCATCACGCCGGCTTCCTTCGCGAACTTGACCACCTCGTCGGCGATCGACTTCACGTGGCGGGCGGAGGTGCCCGAGGCGATGAACAGGATATCGGCGATGGAGGTCTTGCCACGGACGTCGATTTCGCGGACGTCCTTTGCCTTGAGGTCGTCCAGTGCGGTCGCGACGCGCTGGCGCAGGTGTTCGTTGCTGGCGGCGGACTTGGACTTGCGGGGGGCGGACGAACTCAAGATGCGAAAACCTCGTGCGGCGGGAATGCCGGTTGGGGCGGATTATACCCGCCCCCGGCGCCCGTCGCGTCAATAACTCACGGCGCGGGCGTGGCCAGGGCGCGGTAGGGCGCCAGCAGCGCCTCGTCGGCGAAGCATGCCGAGGGCATCAGGAAACGGGGCTCATGCCCGGCCGCGAACGACTCGCGGATGGCGGTGGCGGCGATGTCCAGGGGGGTGATGGCGATATCGACCACGGTGCCCGCCGGTCCGTCGACGCGGGTCGCGTGGCGATGCCGGACGAACGCCGCCAGCTCGTCGGCCATCGCGTGGGCACTGCCCGGCCGGGTCAGCACGCCGACGTGCGCGAGGTCGAACAGGCGCTGCCACTGGTGCCAGGAGGCAAGGCCAGCGAACGCGTCGGCACCGACCAGCAGGACCAGCGGCCGGTCGGGGCCGATCTCGGCACGCAGCGACGCCAGGGTATCGACGGTAAACGAGGGGCCTTCGCGGTCAAGCTCGCGGGTGTCGATGGCGAGCCGGGCTTGCCCGGCGAGCGCGGCGCGCAACAGCGCGACCCGCTCCGCGGCGTCGGCAACCGGAGGGGGACGATGCGGCGGCGTGCGGGCCGGCACCATGCGTACGTCGGCATCGAGGGCTTCGGCAGCTTCCCAGGCACCTCGCAGGTGACCGTGGTGGACCGGGTCGAACGTGCCGCCGAGGATGGCGAGCGGGCGAAGACGGGTCATGCGAGGGCGGTCGCGGCACGCGGCTCGGCGATGGCGGCCACCAGCCGCTCGGCCTCGAGCCAGGCATCGCCCTGCTCCCGGCCCTTGGCCATGCGATCGATGCGCGCCGCACGGGCCAGACACGCCAGCCAGTGCTCGCGTGGCGCACGCCGCAGCGCTTTGCGGAACAACTGCTCGCGGGCCGGCCACAGGCGCTCTGCCTTGGCCTGCGCGCCGAAGTCGCGCGCGTTCGCCAGGCGCAGCGCGAGCTGCAGCTGGTTCACCATCCAGCCCATGAGGGCAATGAGCTCCTCGCCTTCGGCGTGCAGCCCGGCGAGGATGCGCAGGGCCCGGGCACCCTCGCCGGCGAACGCGGCGTCGGTGAGTTTGAACGCATCGAACCGGGCACTGTCGGCCACGAGGGATTCGAGCGTGGCGGCGTCCAGCCGGCGATCGCCAGCGAGCACCACGAGCTTGTCGATCTCCTGGGCGGCGGCGAGAAGGTTGCCCTCCACCCGTTCGGCTAGCATGGCCACCGCGTCGGGCGCGGCCTGCACGCCCCGCGAGGAAAGGCGAGAACCCACCCACGAGGCCCATTCGTGCGGACGTGGGGCCTGAAACACCATCTGGATGCCGGCCTGGTCGACGGTCTTGGTCCAGGCCGCTTCGTGCTTGCTGCTCCACTCCGTCGCGGTGATCAGCAGAGTGGTATCCGGCGGCGGCTGGCTGGCGAAGGCGGTGATCGCGGCACCACCGTCCTTGCCGGCCCGGCCACCGGCCAGGCGCAGGTCGAGCAGGCGCTGGGTGGCGAATAGCGAGAGGCCGGCCGAGGCCCGGGCCAGGTCGTCCCAGTCGAACCGGCTGTCCGCCTCGAGCACTTCGCGTTCGGCGTACCCCAGCCGGCGCGCCATCGCCCGCACCGCGTCCGCGGCCTCAAGCACCAGCAGCTCTTCGCCCACCAGCAGGTACACCGGCGCCATTCGGTCGCCGGCGAGGTGCTTCTGCCACGCACCGGGGCTCATGGGCACGACGCCGCTCCCGTTACGTGCCGGCGGGCTTGGCCACGGTCGAATGCGCACCGGCCGCCTGGAGGCGGAACAGGATCGACTGCACCATGTCGCCGATCAGGCTGCGCTGCAGCTCCTCGGTCTGACTGGCCGTGCCGATGGTGTTGGTGGCGTCGTAGCTGAACTCGCGCGACATGTCGACCGACTGCGACGGCACGATCGGCGTGCCGTCGCCGGCCCGCACGTTGAAATCGACGTGGTAGCGCACCGCGTATTCGGTGACGCGGGCGGTGCCGCTCACCGTCAGCGAGTCGGTGCGGAACGCGTTGTTGGTGACGGCGACCTCGGCCGTGTCCACGCCCGGCTTGTCGACGATTTCGGCACCGGAGTTTTCCAGGGCCCGGGTCAGGTCGCGCTCGAGCATGCCGCCCCCCGAGACCGTCAGGTGGACCTTCTTCATCCCCGCCGGCAGCGAGGCCGACTGCCGGAGATGGAAGCCGCAGCCGGCGAGCAGGGCGACGGCGGTGGCGACCAGGACGGCGCGCAGCGGGCGGAAACGATTGGGGATCATGGTTATCCTGCGACGATGTTGACGATCTTGCCGGGCACGACGATGACCTTGCGCACGGTCAGCCCCTCGAGCTGGGCGGCCACCTGGGGCACCGACCGCGCCAGGGCCTCGGCCTCGTCCTTGGACGCCGCCGCCGGCACCTCGATGGTAGCGCGAAGCTTGCCGTTGACCTGAACGGCGTAGGTCAGCGAATCGCGCACGAGCGCGGTGGTGTCCACCGCCGGCCAGCCCGCGTCCTCCACGAGTGTTTCGCCGTGGCCAAGCGTCTGCC
>CAJYHU010000263.1 GCA_913774655.1 uncultured Luteibacter sp.
TTGTCGATCGTCTTCGGCACGCCGATGCAGTTCACGTCGTAGCCGAGGGCATGGCCGATCTTCGACACCTTGTTCGCGGTGTCGGCCGAGTCGTTGCCGCCGTTGTAGAGGAAGGTACGGATGTCGTGCGCCCGGAACACCTCGATGAGCCGCTCGTATTCGGCGCGGTTCTCCTCCAGCGACTTCAGCTTGTAGCGGCACGAGCCGAAGGCGCCACCCGGCGTGTGCCTGAGCGCGGCGATGGACGCCTTCGCCTCCTTGGTGGTGTCGATCAAGTCCTCGCGCAACGCGCCGAGGATGCCGTTGCGGGCGGCATACACCACCATGCCTTTGTCGCGCGCGGTTTCGATCACGCCGGCGGCGGTGGCGTTGATAACGGCGGAGACGCCGCCCGACTGGGCGTAGAGGATCTTGCCGGCGGCCATGCTTGGCTCCTTCTGCGTGAGGGTGGCCCAGCGTAACCCCTGCCACGTCGACGCGGTGCCTGCGGCGCCTTGCCACGCTCCTGTCATGATGGTTTGACGGGGTGGCCCCCCGGCCGCTACCTTGAGACCCATTTTCTCGTGCCCGGTGGCGGTTCCTAGGAACCCGCGCCCGGCGAAACGGAGCTTTCATGCGACTCGTGCTATTCGGCGCGCCCGGTTCGGGCAAGGGCACCCAGGCCGCCCGCCTCAAGGAAGACCTGGGCATTCCGCACATTTCCACCGGCGATCTCCTGCGCGCGGAAATCAAAGCCGAGTCCGAACTGGGCAGAAAGGCCAAGTCGCTCATGGACGCCGGCCAGTTGCTGCCCGACGACATCATGCTCGGCATCATCGAAGACCGCCTGAGCCAGCCGGACGCCAAACCCGGGTTCATCCTCGACGGCTACCCGCGCAATCTTGCCCAGGCCGATGCCCTCGACGGCGTGCTGGCGCGCATCGGCCAGCCGCTCGACGTGGTCATCAAGCTCGAGGTGCCCGACCAGGCCATCCTCGACCGCTGCGTGGTCCGGTTCGAAAACGAAGGACGTCCCGACGACAACCCGGATACCGTCAAGAAGCGCCTGGGCATCTACGCCGACCAGACCGCGCCGGTCGCCGGCTTCTACGAGAAGCGCGGCAAGCTCAAGGTCGTCGACGGCGTCGGCGAACTCGACGACGTCACCGCCCGCATCAAGGCGGCGCTGCCGCAGGCCACCGCCGCCAGCGCCTGACCCTCCCGGCCCGCCGTCTCCGGCGGGCCTGCCGCACGGCGCCTGAGCGCCCCGACGAGCCCAACCATGCGCGTCCATATCCTTGGTATCTCCGGCACCTTCATGGGCGGCGTGGCCGCGCTCGCGCGCGAACTGGGCCTGACCGTCCAAGGCTCCGACGCCAACGTCTATCCGCCGATGAGCACCCAGCTCGAACGGCTCGGCATCCAGCTGATGCAGGGCTACCACGCGGCGCACCTGCAGCCCGCGCCCGACCTGGTCGTGGTCGGCAACGCGATGACCCGCGGCAACCCGGCCGTGGAATACATGCTCGACGAAGGCATGCGCTACGTGTCCGGCCCGCAGTGGCTGGGCGAAACGCTGCTGGGCGGCCGCGAGGTGCTCGCGGTGGCCGGCACGCACGGCAAAACCACCACCACGAGCCTGCTGGCCTATCTTCTCGAGCAGGCCGGGCAGTCGCCGGGTTTCCTCATCGGCGGCGTGCCCGGCAACTTCGAGGTATCCGCGCGGCGCGGGCAGGGCAAGCCGTTCGTGATCGAGGCCGACGAATACGATTCGGCGTTCTTCGACAAGCGCTCGAAGTTCGTCCACTACCGGCCGCGCATCGCCATCCTCAACAACCTCGAATACGACCACGCCGACATCTTCCCCGACGTGGCCGCCATCCAGCGCCAGTTCCACCACCTGGTGCGTACGGTGCCGGGTAACGGCCGGCTCATCGTCAACGCCGAGGACCGCTACCTCGCGCAGGTGCTGGCGATGGGCGCGTGGACACCGGTGGAAACCTTCGGCATCGCGACCGGCGACTGGCGTGCCGAACTGCTCGCCGCGGACGGCTCGCACTTCCGCGTGTCTCACCATGGCACGGTGCTGGGTGAGGTGCGCTGGAACGCCCTGGGCCGGCACAACGTGATGAATGCGCTCGCGGCGCTCGCGGCCGCGCACGCCGCGGGCGCGGATCCCGTCGCGTTGCTGCCCGCGTTCGCCGGTTTCGCCAGCGCCCGCCGTCGCATGGAGGTGATCGGCCAGGCGCGTGGCGTGACGGTCTACGACGACTTCGCCCACCATCCGACCGCCATCGCCACCACCCTTGCGGGGTTGCGCGCGAAGGTGGGCGCCGGTCGCATCCTGGTGGCGCTCGAACCCCGGTCGAATTCGATGCGGCTGGGCGCGCACGCCGACGCGCTGGCACCGTCGCTGACCGATGCCGATCGCGTGGTGTTCCTGCACCGACCTGAACTGCCCTGGGACGCCGGCAAGGTGACCGACGCACTCGACGGGCGCGGCGACACCGTGCCCGCGGTGGACGACCTCGTGGCCTGGCTCGCGCACGAGGCGCGCGACGGCGACCATGTGGTGTTCATGTCCAACGGCGGTTTCGAAAATGCGCCGCGGCGCTTCTTTGCCGCGCTCGACGCGGGTTAGACTGGCGGGCATGGCCGCGAGCACGCCCGCCCACGATTTGCCGCTGTTTCCCCTGTCGAACGTCCTCTTCCCGGACGGTCACCTCCAGCTGCGCATCTTCGAACCGCGTTACCTCGACCTGGTGCGCGAATGCACGCGTACCGGGCGTCCGTTCGGCGTGTGCATGATTCTCGACGGTCGCGAGGCAGGGCAGCCGGCGATTCCCGCCGCGGTCGGCACGCTCGCCACCATCACCGATTTCCATACCCGCGACGACGGCTTGCTCGGTATCGTGGCCAAGGGCGAAGAGCGCTTCCGCGTGCTGCGAACCCGGGTCCGCTCCGACGGGCAGGTGCGTGGGGACATCCAGCGCTGGGCACCGGAAGACACCCTCCCGGTACCGCCCGAGTTCGGTCTGCTCGCCACCATCCTCGAGCGCCTGGCCGAGCAGATGATGCCGTCGTGGCGCCACGACGTGGCCGCGCGCGCCGACGACGCCAGTTGGGTGGGGTTTCGCCTGTGCGAATTGCTGCCGCTGGACGCCAATGAGTGCCAGCACATGCTCGAGCTCGACGATCCGCTGCAGCGCCTGGCCGAGTTGCGCGACATCCTCCCGCGTTTCCAGCGCGGTTGAGTCGCGGCGGCGTCCGCCGCCGCCCCGGCATCCCCAGCCGTTGCAGGTGACGACGGCTAGCCCGTTTGGCGTATGGCCGCTTTCGGCACGCCGTTATAAGTTCGCAAGAAGTCGCCGCCGCCCGAAGGCGCGGTGGAAACGTGGGGCTTGCCGACGGCAGGGGGTGTCGGTGGCGGGTCCGGATCGCCCGCGAAAGGCCGCAGCAGGCCACTGACACACATGAGGAACGGGCATGTCGCGCGGGGAAACAGCAGGGCGTTGCGTCGTGTGGGTAGGACGGCCCAGCGTCGAAGAGCATTTCGGGCTGATCCGGGCAGGCTGGCGCACCGTGGTAGCGGACCCCTCGCGTGATGCCGGCGACCCGCCCCCCTGCGGGCAACGCGCCATCGCGGTGCTCGACCTGCGTCAGGACACCGAACCCGCCGCGCGAATGCTGTTCGAACTGAAGGCCCAGCATCCCGATCTTCCGTGGATCGGGCTCACCGGTGTGCGGGCGTCGGCGGACGACGTCGCCCTGAAGCGGCTGCTGAGCCAGGCATTCCACGTGATCGAGGGTCAGGCGCCCTTGGGTGCGTTGCGCCAGGCGCTGCGCCGCGCCACCGGCTGCACGACGGATGTCGAGGCCGACCCGCCCTCGCTGCTTACCGGCAACAGTCCGGCTATCCGGACGCTGTCGCAGAACCTGCGCAAGTTCGCACCGGTGGAACTGCCCCTGCTTATCACCGGTGAAACCGGCACCGGCAAGGAAATGGCCGCGCGTGCGTTGCACCAGTTGTCGCCCCGGCGCGACAAGCCGTTCGCGGCGATCAATTGCGGCGCGCTGCCCGCGAGCCTGGTGCAGTCGGAGTTGTTCGGCCATGAGCGCGGCG
>CAJYHU010000264.1 GCA_913774655.1 uncultured Luteibacter sp.
CCCCAGGCCCACGGCACGCTCGCCGTCCACGCGCAGCTCGAACGGGCTGGCCGTCCAGTGCGGCGAGTCGGGCACGGTGTCCAGGTGCACGTTTAACAGGTGCCTCGGTGTGCCGCGCACCGCGTAGAGGTTGACGGCACCGGCGCCGAAATCGGTCACCTCGACGTGGAACCCCGGCAGATGCTCGCGCAGGTAGTCGAAGATGCCGCCAGTACCGATGGTTCGGGGCGGATTGCGCGTGTCGTACGAGACGAGTGCGCGCAGATGGGTCAGCGTGTCCTGGAGGAGTGTGTCCATGAAGGGTCAGTTCCCGTTGGCTCGATCGACTTCCGCCCACAACGTGGAGCTCATGCCGTAGAGCTTGATGAAGCCCTCGGCCTCGGCCACGCCCCAGTCGGCGGCCTGCGCGTACGTGGCACGCGCCGATTGCAGGATATTCTTCGACTCGACCTTCACCGCGTAGACGGTGCCGCCGCGCGTCTCGATGATCACCTTGCCGTCGACTTTGCGCTGGGTGGAGACGAGGAAGGCTTCGAGGTCGGCCTTGATCGGGTCGTTGAAAAAGCCCTCGTACGCCACTTCCGTCCACTTGCGGCCGATCTCGGGCTTGAAACGGTTCTGCTGCTTGGACAGCACCGTTTCCTCCAGCGCGCGGTGCGCGGTGAGCAGCGCGGTCAGCGCGGGCGCCTCGAACACGATGCGGCCCTTCAGGCCGATGTTGGTATCGCCGGTGTAGGTGCTGCGGCCCACGCCATACTTCGCCAGCTCGCGATTGAGAAACCCGAGGATCTCCGGGCCCGACGCCGGCTTGCCGTTGAGCGAGGTCGCTACGCCCTTGTCGAAGCCCAGCTCCACGCGCAGCGGCTCGGCCGGCCATTCGGCCCGCGGCGCGCACCAGCCCACCGCCCCCTCGCCGGGGATCTCCCATGCGTCGATCTCGCCGCCGGAGATCGTCACGCCCAGCACGTTCTCGTTGATGGTGTAGTGCTTGGTCTTGGCGCGTACCTCGAAGCCCTTGCCCTCAAGGTACGCCTGCTCGTAGGCACGGACCTGGGTGTGTTCGCGCTGGATCTCCCGGATCGGCGCCACGATGGTGTAGTCCCCCAGGGCCTTCACGGTGAGGTCGAATCGCACCTGGTCGTTGCCCATGCCCGTGCAGCCGTGCGCGAAGAACCGGGTGCCCAGTTCGTCGCAGCGCTCCAGCGACGCCTTGACGATGAGATAGCGGTCCGACACGAGCAGCGGGTACTGGCCCTGGTAGAACTCGCCGGCCCAGATCAGCGGGGTGACGAAGCTGTCCCAGATCGCCTGCGCGGCATCCACGGTGCGGTGCGAGGCGGCGCCGAGTTCCTTCGCGCGCTGTTCGATGTACTCACGCTCGTCGGCGGACACGCCGCCCGTATCGACGAACACGGTGTGCACGGCATAGCCGCGCTCCATGAGGTAAGGGACGCAGAAGCTGGTGTCGAGGCCGCCCGAGAAGGCGAGGACGATATCGTGGGACATGCGGGCTCCGGAACGGTAAGGGCGAAAGGGAAAGATCAGATCAGAAACCGAGGCCGGACCTGGCGCCGGAGGCGGTGGCTATCAGCGACGCCATCACCGCCTTCTGCACGTGCAGGCGGTTTTCGGCTTCGTCGATGGCGATGCAGGCGGGCGAATCCATCACCGCGTCGGTGGCCTTGATGTTCCGGCGCAGCGGCAGGCAGTGGCTGAAGAGGCCGTTGTCGGTGAGGGCCATCTTCGCCTCGTCGACGATGAAGTGCCGGTTCGCGTCGCGGATGGCTTTTTCTTCGTCCCAGCGACCGAAGTACGGGATCGCGCCCCAGCTCTTCGCGTAGACGACATGGGCGCCGCGGTAGGCCGATTCGATGTCGTGCGACACCTGCAGCGAGCCGCCGTTCTCCTCGGCGTTCTGTCGGGCGAAATCCATGTAGCGCTCGTCGAGCACGTAGTCCGGCGTCGGGCACAACAAGGTGACGTCCATGCCCATTTTCGTCGCGATCAGCAGCGCCGAATTGGCCACGGCGGTGTTCAGCGGCTTGGGATGGTAGGTCCAGGTGAGCACGTATTTCTTGTGGCTCAGGTCACCCAGGTGCTCCTTGAGGGCCAGCGCGTGGGCCAGTTCCTGGCACGGGTGGGTGATGGTCTCGAGGTTAATGACCGGCACGGTCGCGTACTTCGCGAAACCGGCGAGCACCTTGTCCTGGCGATCGACCGACCAGTCGACGAACTTCGGGAAGGCCCGCACGCCGATGAGGTCGACATAGCGCGACAGCACCCGGGCCACTTCCGCGATGTGTTCCTCGGTGTCGCCGTCCATCACGGTGCCCAGGTCAAACTCGATGGGCCACGCGTCCTTGCCGGGCGACAGCACCACGGCGTGGCCGCCGAGGTGGAACGCGCCGAGCTCGAAGCTGGTGCGGGTGCGCATCGAGGCGTTGAAAAATACCAGTGCGATGGATTTGCCCGCCATCTGCTGGCCCTGCGGCGAGCGCTTGAACTCGGCGGCCTGCGCGAGCAGGGCATCGATCTCGGCGCGGCTGTAATCCTGCGTGGAAAGGAAATGGCGGGGGGTCATGGCGGTCCAGGGGTGGGCGGAAGGGAAACCGGAAACGAAAAAACCCGGCAGGTGGCCGGGTTTTTAGTCGAGACGAATGAAACGCGCGCGACAGCCTACCCGGCCGAGTACCCGATGTACGGTCGACGAGCACGCGAGGTCATCCCTGCGGCCATACGGGCGCTGGTGAAGACGATCGCGGTGTAGACGGCGTGGGACACGGCGGGGCCTGAAGGAAGTGAACCCCGATGATGCCGTGGATTGGTGCGTTGCGCAATGGGTCGCCGACGGGGTGGGAAGCCGATCGTATCGGCGACCCGGTGCCAGCCGGCACCCGGCAGGGGACGGGGTGACCTCGCGCGATCACGTCATGGCCTC
>CAJYHU010000265.1 GCA_913774655.1 uncultured Luteibacter sp.
CACCCCGAACGGCCGCTGAGCCCGCATCCTCAGAAAGGCAGCGACAGGGCGTCGTCCAGGGCGTGAATGCGCTCGCGGAATGCGGCCTTGACGCGCTCCAGCGCTTTCGGGTTATCGGCCTCGAAGCGGAAGCTCAGAACCGATTCGGTGTGCGAGGCGCGCACGAGGCCCCAACCGTCGTTCCATTCCACGCGCACGCCGTCGATCGTCGTGACGCGGCCGTCGCCGAAATCCGCGGCGTCGCGAAGCCGCTCCATGAGACGCGACGCGGCCCCCTCGGCCATCGTCAGGCGCAGTTCGGGGGTGGCGACGCTGCGCGGCAGGTCATCGAGCCATTCCACCACGCTGCGCTCGGCCGGATCGCCGGCGAGCATCTCCACCCAGCGGGCGGCGGCGTAGATGCCGTCGTCGAATCCGTACCAGCGGTTGCCGTCGGCAAAGAAGAAATGACCGGTCATTTCCCCGCCGAGCGCCGCGCCCGTCTCACGCATCTTGGCCTTTACGAGGGAGTGGCCGGTGCGCCACATCAGCGGCACACCGGCGGCGTCCTGCACCACCTTGCGCAGGTGGGCGCTGCACTTCACGTCGTACACGATCGTCGCGCCGGGATTGCGCGCCAGCACGTCGCGCGCGAACAGCATCAGCAACCGGTCGGCCGGCATGATCTCGCCGCCGGGGCCCACTACGCCCATGCGATCGCCATCGCCGTCGAACGCGATGCCCATGTCCGCGCCGACCGTGCGCACGGCTGCGATGAGATCGGCGAGGTTGCGCGGCTCGGAAGGGTCGGGATGGTGGTTGGGAAAGGTGCCGTCGACGTCGCAGTAGAGCGGCACCACCTCGCAACCGATCTCCTCGAGCACGCGCGGCGCGACGGCGCCCGCGATGCCGTTGCCGGCGTCGACCACCACTTTCAGCCGACGGTCGGCTTCGGCGATGTCGCCGGTGACGCGCGACACGTAGGCGTCGACGATCGCGTGCTCGCGCCACGTGCCCTGGCCACCCTCGGGCAGGCGCTGGTCGGCGATGCGGCGGTAGAGGTCGGCGACGTCGTCACCGCCCAGCGCCTCCCCGCCGATCACCACCTTGAAGCCGTTGTGGTTGGCCGGGTTGTGGCTGCCGGTCACCGACACGGCGCAGCCCGTGCCGAGGTGGAACGCCGCGAAGTAGGTGAGCGGCGTGGCGACCGCGCCGAGGTCGATCACGTCGACATCGGCCGCGCGCAGGCCATCGGCCAGCGCGGCGGCGAGTTCGGGCCCGGAGACCCGCCCGTCGCGGCCGACCACGATCTCGCGTAGCCCGTGATCGCGCATCCGGCCGCCGATGGCGCGCCCGATCAGGCGCGCCGTGTCGGCGGTCAACGACACGCCGACAATGCCGCGGATGTCGTAGGCGCGGAACATCGCCGGATCCACGTCATGGGCGGGGGCCACCGGCGCGGCCAGCACCGGGGCCACGGTCGGCGCGGGCGCGGGCGGCAGGCGCGGCCTGCGCACCACGTCGGCCACGAGCAGGTCGTCCTCCACCACGGGGGCGGGCATGATCGGCAGGCGCGAGCGCCACCACACCAGGAACGCGCCGCCGCCCAGGCCCAGCAGGGTCAGCAGGCCCGCGAGCAGCACGGAATCCGGCAGCACGATAAACGCACCCGGCAATGCCGCAAACACATAGAACGCTGTGCCGGGCACCGGTTGCCCAGAGGCCTCGCGCTCGGCCGAAAGCCGGCCGTGCGACAACAACGGCGCGCTGTCGCCATTGGCGCTTTCGTGCAGTTCGAGCCGGCCACCCGCCGCCGACACCGGGTCGAAACGTCGGCGAAGATCATCGAACGGATACGCGAGCCAGACCCACGCCCGCACGTTGCCCGGGTCGCCGACGGGCTCGACCAGGGTCAGCCATCGCTCGCCCCCCACCAGGATGCTGGCCATCGGCGATGCCCGGCCTTCGCCGAGCGCCGCCATGAGCTGCGCTGCCTTGGCATAGCCGAACTGGCGGTAATCGGCGCGCACCACCTCGTCGAGGGCGCCGTCGTAGACATCCACCTGACGGGCATCGTGAAGAAACTGGCGAAGCCGCACGGCGGTGGCGGCGCGGTCGTCGAGCCCCGCCTTCAGCGCGGGATCGGCCGCCGCCGCGCGGAACCGCTCGACACGCTCGCGGGCGAGATCGGCCACAGCGCGAACGGCAGCCTCCTGCCCGCGGCGGGTACGCTCGATCGCGTTGCCCTGGTCGGCGATGAGCCACGTCTGCCACGCGCAGAACACACCGCCGACGGTCAGCAGCGTGGCACCGATCAACGGCAGCAGCCGACGCAGGTCGTCCCGCGCCCGTCGCCCCTTCCCTCCCCCAAGTCGAGCCATGCTCTCGTTTCCCGTCTGGATCAGACCACGCCGGTCGAACCGAACCCGCCCTCGCCCCGCTGCGACGGCTGGAACTGATCTACCACACGAAGGCGCGCGCGGCCTACCGGTACGAGCAGGAGCTGCGCGACGCGATCGCCCGGCGCGATGCCCACCGGCGCCTGCCCGCGATTCCAGCAGGAGATCATGAGGGGCCCCTGGTAATCGGCGTCGATGACGCCGACGAGGTTACCCATCACCAGGCCCTGCTTATGGCCCAGGCCCGAGCGCGGCACGATGAGCGCGCACCAGCCGGGATCGCCGATGTGGATGGACAGGCCGGTCGGCACGAGCAGGCTTTGCCCCGGCGCCAGCGTCACCGGCTCGTCGAGCGCGGCACGCAGGTCCATCCCCGCGCTGCCGGGCGTCGCCGGCTCGGGCAACGGAATGGACACACCCAGGCGCGGGTCGAGGATTTTCAGTTCGATATCGATCAAGTCGCGTGTCCGTGGCCGGAAAGAAAACGTTCGGCGATGTGCGCCACCAGCTGGCGCGCGAGGTCGGTCTTGGGCATGCGCGGCAGCGACACGCTTCCGTCGCGCCAATAAAGCACCAGGGCGTTGTCGGCCACTTCGAATCCCCTGCC
>CAJYHU010000266.1 GCA_913774655.1 uncultured Luteibacter sp.
TGAACGGCTTTACGCCTGATACGGGTCGCGCGCAAAATCCGTGACGCACGTCACAATGAGATAACCCGACTCCCGCACAATGCATGACGGGCGGGGGTCTGTGAATCCAGAGATGCGCGATGACGAACGCGAGTGAGCCATCCAACGTGGTCGACCTGAGCCAGCGGCTCGATCCGCGCAGCGACCGCGTGGGCGCGCTTCTGGTCAGCGTCCGGGGGCTGGCTACCAAGCGCCTCCATGCGCTGGCAAGCAACATGTTCGAGAACATCGACGACGCGCTTTTCGACCTGGCCGAAAAGGCCGAGAACAACGCGGCGCAGACCCAGTTCTTCGATGGCATGCGCGAAGTGCGCAAGAAGCGCGCGATCGTCGAGCGCACCTTTCTTGGCCAGGTGGCCCGCGATCTGGCCGATTTCTCCGCCGGCCGCGCTCGCGCGCCGGAGGCCGAGACGGGCGCCCGGCCCCTGGCCAACATCGAACTCAGCCTGGTCGGTGAGAACGAGCTGGAAGAGTCCCTCGCCATCACCAGCATGGTCGGCAAGAACGAGCAACGGCTGGCGCGCGCTCTTTTCGCCGTCAACCAGCGACTCTCGGTGATCTGCGGCGGCGCGCGCATGGACGACGCGACCAATCCGGTCGGCCCCGCCTCGCTGGCCTCTGCGTTTCGCCAGGCGATGCGCGAGCTGCTGGTCGAGGTGAAGGTCAAGCTCATCATCTACAAGCTGTTCGACCGCTACGTGCTCGCGGGCGTGGACGAACTCTACGACGACATCAACAACGAACTGGCCGCGGCGGGCGTACTGCCCCAGCTGCGCCACGAGATATCCACGCGCCGCAGCGACGCACCGGCCCCTATCGGGCCCGTTGCCCCGGGCGCCTCGGCGCCCACCGCTCCTTCGCCCTCGGCCCCGGTGACCGATGCTGCGGCGGCCGAGTTCATGCAGTCGCTGCACACGCTGTTCAGTGCGCGGCGGGGGCCCGCCGCCGCCACGGCACCGCCGGGCCCGCTGCCCAGCGCGGCCGAACTGCTCGGCGCACTGACGCTCCTGCAAAGCCAGATCGCGCTGCCGAGCGTCGCGACGGCGCCGTTGGAATCCCCCGCGGACGTCACCCGCGACGTCGCCCAGCTCAAGGCCCAGCTACTGGCCCAGATCGGCCAGTTGCGGGGGCAGCAAACCGCGCACGTAACGGGCATCGACGAGGACACCATCGACCTCGTCGGCATGCTGTTCGAGTTCATCCTCGAAGACCACAACCTGCCGGCCGAGATGCAGGTGTTGCTCGCGCGCCTGCAGATTCCCTACCTCAAGGTCGCCCTGCTCGACCGCCGGATGTTCGCCCACGGTTCGCATCCGGCGCGCCAACTGCTCGATGCCCTGGCCGATGCGGCGAAGGGCTGGTCGGCGGACGCCGACCGCGACGGCAGGCTCTTCGACAAGGTGAAGTCGATCGTCGAGCGCCTGCTGCATGACTTCGACGATGACGTGGGCATCTTCGATCGCCTCGCCGTCGAACTGCAGGAGTTCCTCGACGTCAGCCGCAAGCGGGCCGAACTGGCCGAGCAACGCGTGGCCGAATCGACCCGGGGGCGCGAAAAGCTCGAGCAAGCTCGCCGCCGCGCCGCCCAGGAGATCGTCGGCCGGATCGACGGGGCGTCGTTGCCACCGCTGATCCATGGCGTGCTCACCCGGGCCTGGGCGAACTACGTCGTACTCACCCTGCTGCGCCAGGGCGACGATTCGCACGAGTTCCGCGAGTCGCTCCGCTTCATCGACGAGTTCATCGCCAGCGCCCGCCCGACGCATGACGTCGAAAGCAGGCGAGCCCTGCGTACGCTGCTGCCGGGCATCGAGCGATCGCTCCGCCGCGGCCTCGCGTCGGTCGCGTTCCAGGAAGCCGACACCGAGCAGTTGCTTGCGCAACTGCTGGCTTACTACCGCTCGCAGCTGGGCGAATCGCCCGTGGCACCGGACGTCGTCGCTGGCGACCTGCCGCTGCCGCAGGCCATCCAGGCCATCGAAGAGCCCGCGCCGCCCGAACCGGACGACGAGTTGGAGAATCTCGCCGACGAGGCCTTCGACGAAGCCTTCCTGGCGATGGTCCGCGAATTGAAGGTGGGCCAGTGGCTCGAATTCCTGGCCGACGACGGCACCAGCGAACGCGCGAAGCTGTCGTGGGTGAGCCCGATCAGCGGACGCTACCTCTTCGTCAACCGCCGCGGCCTCAAGGTGGCCGACCACAGCCTGGCGGCGCTCGCCCAGGCGTTTGCCCAAGGCAACGCGCGCGTGCTGGATTCGGCCCTGCTGTTCGACCGCGCGATAGACGCCATCGTCGGGAAGCTGCGCACCGATACATCCACCGGCTGAGCCCGACTACCGATGACCGACGCCGATCCACGTGACCTCGCCGCCGCGCTGCCGCCCGCCGAGGCGATCCTTGCCGACGTGCGTCGGGCGCTCGACGAGGACATCGGTCCCGGCGACGCCACCGCCGACATGCTCGACGCCTCGGCCCGGGCCACCGCTACCCTCACCTGCCGCGAAGATGCCGTGCTCAGCGGAACGCCCTGGTTCGACGCCTGTTTTCGGGCGCTGGACCCCGATGTCGGTATTCGCTGGCACGCGCGGGACGGCGAGCGTATCGCCGCCGGCTCGATCGTCTGCGACCTCCACGGCAAAGCGCGCGCGCTGGTGACGGCGGAGCGGTCGGCGCTCAACTTCCTTCAGTTGCTCTCCGGCACCGCGACCGTCACCGCCCGCTACGTCGATGCCATCGCCGGCACCGGCGCCCGCCTGCTCGACACGCGAAAGACGATTCCCGGTCTCCGCCTCGCCCAGAAATACGCCGTTCGCTGCGGCGGCGGGGTCAATCACCGCATCGGCCTTTTCGACGCGATGATGCTCAAGGAAAACCACATCATCGCCGCTGGCGGGATCCCCGGCGCCGTGGCGGCGGCACGCTCGATGCACCCCGCCCTGCCGCTGATCGTGGAGGTCGAAACACTCGACGAATTGCACCAGGCCATCGATGCCGGCGCCGACCGCGCCCTGATCGACAACTTCACGCTGCCGATGATGCGTGAGGCGGTCACCTTGTCGGCGGGGCGCTTGCCGCTGGAAGTGTCAGGCAACGTGGAGATCGACACGATCCGCGCGATCGCCGAAACCGGTGTCAACTTCATCTCAAGTGGCGCGTTGACCAAGCACGTGCGGGCCATCGATCTTTCGCTGCGGCTCGATCTCTGACGAACCGTTCGGCGCCATTCCGGGGGCTTGCCCTGGGCATGCGTCGGCCACACACTCCGGACATGTCCTCTTTCACTGATCTTTTCTGGCTTTTCGTGCTCGGTGCCGGCATCGGCGCCTGGTACAAGCTCACCCGCGCACGGGAGATCGCGGCACGCGCCGCGACCGGCCTGTGCAAGCGGCATGGCCTGCAATTGCTCGATCAGTCGGTGGGCCTGCGCGCGATCCGTCTCCAGGGCGTCGACGGCGGACGAAGGCTGGAGCGATGCTACGGCTTCGACGTAAGCCACGACGGCACGTCGCGTCATGCGGCGCGCCTGTGGATGGCCGGCAACGAGATCGCGAGTTTTTCCCTACCCCTGTCCGGGGCGCCTGAGCTGGAAACCGTCGTGGCGACAGACCCGGGCGTGTACGGCGGCAACGTCGTGTCGCTGGCGGATCGTCGCCGCCTGAACTGAGGCGGCGACACCCGCGGATGCGGCGCAGGGCCTCACCCCACCGGTAGGCTTACTTGACGACGCGCAGATGCGGGGCGCCGCGCTTGGGCCGGTTTTCGTCGTCGCCGCCCGTGGCAGGCGCCTCACCGGAACCTTCGACGGCCTCCAGGCCGTTCGCCGCCGGCGCCGTGTCGCTTTCGTCCGCGGGAAACATCATGCCCTGGCCGTTTTCCTGCGCGTAGAGCGCGAGCACCGCCCCGAGGGGGATGACGATCGACTGACTCACGCCCGAAAAACGGGCCTGGAACGCGATGCGGTCGTTACCCAGATCGAGATTGGCAACCGCACGCATCGCAAGATTGAGCACGACCTGGCCATTCTTGATGACGTGCGGGGGCACCTTCACGCCCGGCTGGGCGGCGTCCACGAGCACGTAGGGGGTCAGGCCGTTGTCGCTGATCCAGTCGTAGATCGCGCGCAGGAGATAGGGCCGATTGGAAGTCATGCCCGAGCTTTCGTTGGTATCCATGAAACCGTCCTCGTCGTACCCGCCGGTCGGTCGGGAGTGCCCCACAGCCCCGGCAGGGCAAGGTCAGCAGACAGTTTAAGGGATACACGACGCCAGGGCTAACCCGGCGTGAAATCGAAGTCGGGACGCATCGCGCGCTCTTCGGCCGTGAGGCTGCGGGCGAAGCCCTGGCTGTGGAAGAGGCGCTCGCCGTAATCGACGATCGGCTTGCCGTCTTTGCCCAGGTCGACCCCAAGGTAAGGCAGGCGCCACACCACCGGTGCCACGAGGCAGTCGATCAGGCTCATTTCCGGATTCAGGAAAAACCGCGACGCCCTGAACAGGTCGACCGAGACCAACAGGTGCTCGCGCAGGCGCCTGCGGGCGCCTGCCGCGTCACGCCCGCCTTCCAGGATGGTCTCGATCTCGGGCAACCAGTCGTTCTCGATACGCCAGGTGGCCAGGCGCAGGCGCGCGCGCGACAGCGGATCGATCGGCATCAACGGGGGATGCGGGTAACGCTCATCGAGGTATTCGACGACCACGGCCGTGTCATAGACCGTGAGGTCACGGTCGACCAGCGTCGGCAGCGTGCCGTACGGGTTGAGTTCGAGCAGGTCAGACGTGGGCTGGTCGGGCCGAAGGAGGATCCTGTCGTAGGCGACGCCCTTGGCCGCCAGCACGAGCCGCGTGCGATGGCTGTGGATATCGTCGGCGCTCGTGTAGAGCGTCAACGCCGTGCGCGAGCGTGCATTCTGGACCATCGTCTCGATCTCCCTCCCTGCCTGCCGGTATACAAAAGGGGCGACCCAGGGCCGCCCCCGCCAGGACGTCTATCAGTGACTGTCGTGGACGTCCTTCCAGTACTCGTGCTTGAGAAGGTACAGCAGGAAAGTCAGGCCCGCCAAGAACAGGATCACCCAGATGCCGACCGACCGACGCTCGAGCGCCGCCGGCTCCGCCGCGTATTCGAGGAAGGCCGTCAGGTCGCGGGTGGCGCCACGGAACTGCTCCGGGGTCATCCGCCCTGGCTGGGCGATCGTAAGCTTCTCGACCGCGGCCTCTTCGCCCGGCTTGGCCGCCCCGTGCACCGCCACCTGCAGGCCCTGCAACTCCCACAGCGGGTTAGGCATGGACGCGTTGGGGAAGACGGTGTTGTTCCAGCCCACCGGGCGGGTCGGGTCGAGGTAGAACGCATTGAGGTAATTGAAGATGAAATCGACGCCCTTGGCACGGGCCTCGAGCGAGAGGTCGGGCGGCGCCTTGCCGAACCACGCCTTGGCCGAGGCCTCGGGCATGTGCGAGATCACCGGCTCGCCGAACTTGGCCCCGGTGAAGTTGAGGTTGGTCATCACCTCTTCTTCGGACAGGCCCAGGTCGGAGGCCATGCGCGAGTAGCGCACGTATTTGAGCGAATGGCAGCCCACGCAGTAGTTGAAGAACAGCTTGGCGCCGCGCTGCAACGAAGCCTGGTCGGCGACGTTGGTGCCCGCCGACGGCAGCGATTCGCCTTCTTCGGCGAACGCCGGGGCGACGACGGCCGCAAGGCCGAGGGCGAGCGCGAGGGAGGAAAGATAGCGCTTAATCATGCATCGTCACCCGTTCCGGAACCGGCTTGGTCTTCTCGAAACCGAAGCGCGTGTAGATCCATACGAACACGAAGAAGCCGAAATAGCCCAGCACCATCAGGCGGCCGAAGGCGTTTTCCCAGGTCGTGACGTCGGCGCCCGGGAACCAGGCGGGGATCAGTTCCGAGGTGACGCCGGCGCCCACCATGCCCAGGGCGAGGAACGAGAACACGAGCACGCCCAGCGCGATGCGGAAACCCAGCCCGCGGAACCGTACCGAGCGCACTTCGCCCTTGTCGATCCACGGCAGCAGGGCCAGCAGGAGGATGGCGCCGAACATGCCGATCACGCCCCAGATCGCCGTGCCGAAGAACGACGGAATCATGCGCAGGATCGCGTAGAACGGCGTGAAGTACCACGACGGCTTGATGTGGCTGGGCGTCACGAGGTTGTTGGCGGGCGTGAAGTTGTCGTGCTCCAGGAACCAGCCGCCGAACGTGGGCGCGAAGAAAATGATGAAGGCGGCGATGGTGATGAAGAAGCCGACGCCGAAGAGATCCTTCACCGTGTAGTAGGGATGGAACGGGATGGCATCGATGGGCTTTTCTGGATTCCAGCGGTTGCCCTTGGGGCCATGCTTCACGTCCACGCCGTCCGGGTTGTTCGAGCCGACTTCATGCAGCGCGAACAGGTGCAGCACCACGAGCAGCAAAAGCACCAGGGGCAGCGCAATCACGTGCAGGGCGAAGAAGCGGTTGAGCGTGGCGTCGGCAGGAAGGAAGTCGCCCATGATCCACTCGACCAGGGTGCTGCCGATGAACGGGATCGTGCCGAACAGCGAGATGATGACCTTCGCGCCCCAGAACGACATGTTGCCCCAGGGCAGCACGTAGCCCATGAACGCCTCGGCCATCAGCACGAGGAAGATCAGCATGCCGAGAATCCAGACCAGCTCGCGCGGCTTCTTGAACGAGCCGTACATGATGCCGCGGAACATATGCAGGAACACCACCACGAAGAACAGCGAGGCACCGGTGGAGTGCATGTAGCGGATCAGCCAGCCCCACTCCACGTCGCGCATGATGTACTCGACCGAGTTGAAGGCTTCCGCCGCACTCGTCTTGTAGTTCATGGTGAGGAAGATGCCGGTCACGATCTGGTTGACCAGGACCAGGAGCGCCAGCGAGCCGAAGTAATACCAGAGGTTGAAGTTCTTCGGCGCGTAATACTCGGTCATGTGCTTGCGGTACGCCGGCATCAGGCCGGGCGCCCGCTCGTTGAACCAGTCGCCGATGCGGGAGAATGCGTTAGCCATCAGCCTGCCTCCTTCGGATCGACGCCGATCTGGATATGGCTGTCGTCGATGAAGTGGTACGGGGGGACCGCCAGGTTCTTCGGGGCGGGCACGCCGCTGAACACACGCCCGGCGAGGTCGTAGCGCGACTTATGGCAGGGGCAGAAGAAGCCGCCCTTCCAGTTGGCGTCGAAGGGCTCGGGCTTGATGTCGGGAACGAAGTCCGGAACGCAACCCAGGTGGGTGCACAGGCCGATGACGACGAGCCACTCAGGCTTGATGGAACGGGTCGGATTGGTGGCGTACTTGGGTTGCTGGCCGGTGTCCGACGAGGACGGGTCGAGCAACCGGGGATCCAGCCCCTTGAGCTGGGCCAGCTGATCCGTGGTGCGGTTGACGACGAAGACGGGAAGGCTGCGCCAGGCGAACGTCACTTTCTGGCCGGCCTCGATGGCGCTGATATCGACCGTGACCGGCGCCCCCGCCGCCTTCGCCCTCGCACTCGGCTCCCACGACTTGATGAAGGGGACGACTGCCGCTATCACCCCTGCCCCGCCGACGACAGCCGTCGTTGCGGTCAGGAAGCGACGGCGGCCGTGATCGACGACTTCTTCGTTCGCCATCAGGCTCTCCGGAACTCATGCCATTGAGGATGCGGACCCCATCGCCGGTTTACTGGAAATCGGCTTCCGCAAATCGTGGCAGTGTAACGTCAGCATCAGCCACGTACAATAAAATGAACCGATCCCTGTCCCGCGCGCCGGAGAGGGCTGCCACCACCCGCCAGGATGCGGAAACCCGGGCGTCACACCCCCCTCCACCTCGCCCCGTCGGCAAGGCGGCGACGACAGGATCCTTCGTTTTTCGATGAAACACGCCGCCCGCACGCTCGCCTTCGTCGCCCGTTTCGTCGTGCTCGGCCTCGCCGTGGCCTTCGTCGTGGGCCTGCTATGGCCGCGGGCGGGCACCCTGTTGCGACAGCGACTGGGCACCGCGCCCACCGCCACCGCCCCCGTCGTCGAGGCCGCCCAGGCCCCCGTCTCCTACGCCGATGCCGTCGCCAAGGCGGCCCCGTCGGTGGTCAACATCTACGCGAACAAGCTCGTCACCGAGCAGCCCCGCGAGCTCTACTCCGACCCTGTGCTGCAACGGATCTTCGCCGTGCCGACCGGGCCGGTGCGCACCCGGCGCCAGCAGAACCTCGGCTCCGGGGTCATCGTCAGCGACGACGGCTACGTGCTCACCAACAACCATGTCATCGCCAGCGCCGACGACATCCAGCTACTGCTCTACGACGGCCGCGTCGCCAAGGCACGCGTGGTGGGTTCGGACGACGAAACCGACCTGGCGGTGCTGAAGGTGGATGCCGGCAACCTCCCGGCGATCCACATGACCGACGCCGGCAGCCGTCCGCGGGTGGGCGACGTGGTGCTGGCCATCGGCAACCCGTTCGGCATCGGCCAGACCGTGACCATGGGCATCGTCAGCGCTATCGGCCGACAGCTCAACCTGTCGAGCCTGGAGAACTTCATCCAGACCGATGCCGCGATCAATTTCGGCAATTCCGGCGGTGCGCTGGTCAACGCCCATGGCGAGCTGGTCGGCATCAATACCTCGCTCATCGGCCAGGCCGTGGGTGCCGAGGGCATCGGCTTCGCTATCCCCGTGCAGAGCGCACGCGACGTGCTCGAACAGATCATCCGGACCGGGCATGTCGTGCGCGGCTGGATCGGCGCCGACTACGGCGCCGTGCCCGTGTCGGCCGACAGCGGCCTGCCCTCGGCGGCACGGGGCGTGGTGGTCAACGATGTCTCGCCGGGCGGCCCCGCCGCCATCGCCGGCATCCAGCAACGCGACGTGCTGCTGCGCATCGGCAAGGAAGACATCCTCGATCCCTCCGACCTGCGGCGGCACGAAGCCTCGTTGAAGCCCGGCGTACCGGTCGAGGTTTCGGGACTGCGCTATGGCGCCCCGTTCAGCGTGTCGGTCACGCCCGTGCAGCGACCGTCGAACGCCACCCTGCAGGCCCTGCGGACCACGCCCTAGCGCTTCGGCCCAGGCCGGACGGCCGCCACGCGCCCGCGTTCAGCCGCCCCGGTCGGCCAGCGGCGTACGGCTCCGGCGCAGGCTCTCGCCATAGCGCTTGCGCAGGATGCCCACGCGCTCGACATAGACCTGCGTCTCGTCGTAAGGCGGCACCCCGTTGTATTTCTGCACGGCGCCAGGGCCGGCGTTGTAGGCCGCGGCGGCCAGGCGCTCGTTGCCGTTGAAGTTGCGCAGCAGAAGGGCCAGGTAACGCGCGCCCCCCCGAATGTTCTGCTGGGCGTCGAAGGCGTCGGCCACTCCCATGTCCCGCGCTGTGCCCGGCACCAGCTGCATCAGGCCCTGTGCGCCGGCCACCGACAGGGCGCGCGGATTGAACGCGCTCTCGGCGTGGATTACCGCGCGAAGCAGGGCTTCGTCGACCCCGAATTCCGCGCTGGCCGCCTGGACCGCGTCCTCATAGGCGTTCAGGTTGAGCGCGACGCTGTTCCAGTCGATCTTCGAATGCACGTCGCAGGCGACGCACGTGGCGATATAGGTAAAGAGTGTCTTGATACTCTCGCCTTTCGCCGTGCCGCCGGGCGCCACGTTGGTGTACTCCACCCCGCCGTCGGCGCGGGTGATCCGATAGACAGCCCCACGCAAGACGCGCGAGCCCTTGGGCGCCTCGGGCGCGGGCACGCTCGCCAGATCCGTCGAGGCCGACTCACGGTAATCCCAGCCCCGCTTCACCGCTGTGGGCGGCACGTCGGCGGCCTGGCCCGGCACCCGGATGACCGAACCCACCACGCCCTCGAGCGAGGCCACGGGAACGGGAGCTGGGCTGGCAGGGGCGGGGGCCGCGGGGGCCGCCACGCGCGGGGGACGTTCGGGCTCGATACCGCCGATGCGCTTGCACTGGCGATACCCCGTCGTCGTCCCCGCGAACACGGTTTCACCGGTGCTGCCGATGCAGCGATAGAGCGCGCTCGACCAGCCCGGCACCGACCAGAACACCAGGCCGAGGACGCAGGCCAGCGCGGCCCCTTTCAGGACCGGCCCCATGGCGGAGACAGGGCACGCGGCTCGCCCCGTGCCCTCCCCTGTCGACACCTCGTCGCGCATGGCCGCCAGTGTGCCTCCAGCGCGTGCCCCAGCCAAGGCCCGCGCACGACGGCCTTCACGCAAGTCATTGATCCGTCGCCACCATGTGGCATCGAGGGGGCCTGCGGAGTAAACTGCGCGGTTCGGTAATCACCCACGAACCACGGTATCCAGCCCCATGAGCGGCAAGCTTTTCATCAAGACCCACGGCTGTCAGATGAACGAGTACGACTCGGCCAAGATGGCCGACGTGCTGCGCGCGTCGCACGGGCTGGAGCTCACCCAGGACGAAAACGAGGCCGACGTCATCCTGGTCAATACCTGCTCCATCCGCGAGAAGGCGCAGGAGAAGGTATTCAGCCAGCTCGGCAAGTGGCGCGAACACAAGAAGAACGGCAAGCCCGTGCTTATCGGCGTGGGCGGATGCGTGGCCTCGCAGGAGGGCGATGCCATCCTCAAGCGCGCGCCCTTCGTCGACCTGGTGTTCGGTCCGCAGACCCTGCACCGCCTGCCCGACATGATCGAAGCCAAGCGCGCGAGCGGCAAGCCGCAGGTGGACATCAGCTTCCCCGAGATCGAAAAGTTCGATCGCCTGCCTGAACCGCGTGCCGAGGGCCCCACGGCCTTCGTCTCGATTATGGAAGGCTGCTCGAAGTACTGCTCCTACTGCGTGGTGCCCTACACCCGCGGCGAGGAAATCAGCCGGCCCTTCGACGACGTGATCGTCGAAGTCGCCCAGCTGGCAGCCCAGGGCGTGCGCGAGGTCAACCTGCTCGGCCAGAACGTCAACGCCTACCGTGGCCCGATGCACGACGGCGGCATCGCCGACCTGGCCGTGCTGATCCACGCCATCGCGCAGATCGACGGCATCGGCCGCATCCGCTTCACCACCTCGCATCCGCTGGAGTTTTCCGACTCGCTGATCGAGGCGTACGCCAACGTGCCGCAGCTGGCCAACTACCTGCACCTGCCGGTGCAGGCCGGTTCCGACCGCATCCTGGCGGCGATGAAGCGGGGCTACACTGCGCTGGAGTTCAAGCAGAAGATCCGCAAGCTGCGCGCGGTGCGGCCGGACATCTGTATCTCGTCGGATTTCATCGTGGGCTTCCCCGGCGAAACCGACGACGACTTCGAGAAGACCATGAAGCTGATCGACGACGTCGGCTTCGACCAGAGCTTTTCCTTTATCTTCTCCTCGCGCCCGGGCACGCCCGCGGCCAACCTGCCCGACGAGACCACCAGCGAGGCCAAGCACGCGCGCCTGTCGCGCCTGCAGGCCGTGCTCAACGACAACGCGCGCCGCATCAACGAAGCCATGGTCGGCACGGTGCAGCGCGTGCTGGTCGAGAAGCCCAGCCGCAAGAATCCCCACGAGATGACCGGACGTACCGAGAACATGCGCTATGTCAACTTCCCCGGTCATCCGCGGATGATCGGTCACTTCATCGACGTGACCATCACCGAGGCGATGGCCAATTCCCTTCGCGGCCGCGTCCATCTCGACGACGAGGTCGCGCTCGCCTCGTGAACGCCATGAGTCCGCTGTCCCAACGCGATTTCGCCCTCGACCCCGAAGACAACGCACGCCTTGCCAACCTGTGCGGCCCGCTGGACGAGCACATCCGCCAGATCGAGCTGCGCCTGGGCATCGAGATCGACCACCGCGGCAACCTGTTCCGCGTGATCGGCGACGAGCCGTCGGCCAAGGCCGGCGAGCACGTGCTGCGTGCGCTCTACACAGCCACGGAAACCGAGACCCTCAACGGGCAGGCGATCAACCTGCGCCTGGCCGACTCCGGCATCGACGCGCTCAACGCGCAGGCCGCCGAGTCGGCACAGGAAGTGGTCATCAAGGTCAAGCGCGGCGTCATCAAAGGCCGTGGTCCGAACCAGGCCCGCTACCTGCACGCGATCACCTCGCACGACATCAACTTCGGCGTCGGCCCGGCCGGCACCGGAAAGACCTACCTGGCCGTGGCCAGCGCCATCGAGGCGCTCGAGGCCAATCGCGTCCAGCGCGTGCTGCTGGTGCGACCGGCGGTGGAAGCCGGCGAGAAGCTCGGCTTCCTGCCCGGCGACCTCAGCCAGAAGATCGACCCTTACCTGCGCCCGCTCTACGATGCGCTCTACGAGATGGTCGGTTTCGAGAAAGTGGCCAAGCTCATCGAGCGCAACGTCATCGAGATCGCGCCGCTGGCGTACATGCGCGGGCGCACGCTCAACGATTCGTACGTCATCCTCGACGAGGCACAGAACACCACCGTCGAGCAGATGAAGATGTTCCTCACCCGCATCGGCTTCGGCTCGGTGGCGGTGATCACCGGCGACGTCTCCCAGGTCGACCTCCCCCGCAACGTCCGCTCGGGGCTGCGACACGCGATCGAGGTGCTGCGTGGCGTGGAGGGCATCAGTTTCACGTTCTTCACCTCGCGCGACGTGGTGCGCCATCCGCTGGTGGCGAAGATCGTGCGTGCCTACGAGGCCTTCGAGCAGAAACAGGACGACGCCCCGTGAGCGGGGTTGATGTCGCCGTGGGCTACGCGCTGGCCTCACGCAAGGGGGTGCCCGCGCCGGCGAGCTTTCGCCGCTGGGTCGAGTCCGCGCTCAAGGGCGCACGTCGCCGCAAGGCGAGCGAGGTGGCGATCCGCATCGTGGACGCCGACGAAGCTCAGGCGCTCAACCGGCAGTACCGTGGCCGCGACTACGCCACCAACGTGCTGTCCTTCCCCGCCGAACTGCCGCCGGGCATCGACCTGCCGCTGCTGGGTGACCTGGTCATCTGTGCGCCGGTGGTGAGTCGCGAGGCGTCCGAGCAGGGCAAGAAGACGGCCGACCACTGGGCCCACCTGACCGTGCACGGCACGCTTCACCTGCTCGGCTACGACCACGTCGACGAGACCGAGGCCGAGGCGATGGAGGCCCTGGAAACCCGCATCCTCGCCGGCCTGGGTATTGCCGATCCCTATCTGGCGTAGGAGCGGGAGCAGGCCGCCGCCTGAACCGTCATGAGAATTCCAGTAGACTGCCCTTTCCGCCCGTCCATGGGCCGAACACCAAAGAGTAATGAACGAGGACCCTGGTAGTACCAACGGCCCGGCTCACCGATCGTGGTGGGACAGACTGGGCCATCTGTTTTCCGGTGAGCCGCGCAACCGCGACGAGCTGATCGAGGAGCTCCGCACCGCCCAGGTCAACGGGCTGCTCTCCAACGACACCCTCACCATGGTCGAGGGCGCGATCAAGGTCACCGAACTCAGCGTCGACGACGTCATGGTGCCGCGCGCTCAGATCGTCAGCCTCCCTGTCGAGGCGCCCCTGCACGACCTGCTCGCCACCGTGGTCGAGTCCGGCCACTCGCGCTTCCCCGTGCACGGCGAAGACAAGGACGAAGTGCTGGGCATCCTGCTGGCGAAAGACCTCCTGAAGTACTTCGGCAAGAATGAGGCCTTCGACCTGCGCGCCCTGCTGCGTCCCGCCGTGCTCATCCCCGAATCGATGCGACTCAACGTGCTGCTGGCGGAGTTCCGCCTCACGCGTAACCACATGGCGCTGGTGGTCGACGAATACGGCGGTGTGGCCGGCCTCATCACGATCGAAGACGTGCTCGAGCAGATCGTCGGCGAGATCGATGACGAACACGACGACGAGGAAGAACCGGTGCTCGTGCAGACGCTCGCCGACGGCGATTTCTCCGTCAGCGCGCTCACCCCGATCGCCGATTTCAACGACGTGGCCGGTGCACATTTCTCCGACGAGGAGTTCGACACGATCGGCGGCATGGTGACCTCCGAATTCGGTCACTTGCCCAGCGCGGGCGAGGAAATCGCCGTGGGCGGCTTCCTGTTTCGTGTCACCCTGGCCGACGATCGTCGCGTGCAGCAATTCCACGTCAGCCGCGCGCCAGGCGAAAGCTGATCCTCTCGTGGGCGCCGCCCCTGGGCGGCGATCACGCGCTCTGCCGTTCCACGGCGCCCACGACCCTGCGTGCATCCGATGCGACCCACCCTGCTCCTGCTCCTGATCCTGTGTCTATCGCCGCTGGCCCATGCCGGCGTCGTGGATGCACCCGCCTCGCAGCTGGAGGTGTCGCTGATGACCTACGGCCCGGGCGACATCTACTGGGAGCGTTTCGGCCACGACGCCA
The DNA here is from genome assembly GCA_913774655.1 of uncultured Luteibacter sp. GTDB lineage: Bacteria > Pseudomonadota > Gammaproteobacteria > Xanthomonadales > Rhodanobacteraceae > Luteibacter > Luteibacter sahnii. The sequence continues at coordinate 14,323 of CAJYHU010000266.1, forward strand.
TCGAAGTACGTGACACCGTGAGTGGTGAGTCCATCGCCTTCAATTACGGCGTGTTCGATTTCGACCAGGCGAACTTCATCCTCAATTTCGCGCGCGGCATCATGGCCTACCGCATGGATGCGGAGCCGACGGCATCCGACGTCGCGTTCTACGCCAGCGAAGGCCGATACGTGCAACGCCAGCGGCTGGCCCTGGACGACGCCCAGAAAGACCGCCTCCGGCGTTTTCTCCTGTGGAATGTGCAGCCCGCGAACGCCGGCTACCGCTACGACTACTACGTCGACAACTGCACGACCCGCGTGCGCGACGCACTGGACGATGCCCTCGACGGCGCCCTTTCGCGACAGCTGCGCGCCCGGCCGGGTGGCATGACCTACCGTGAGCAGACCGCACGCCTGATGAGCAACCAGCCCTGGCTCATGCTCGGGATGGACCTTGGCCTTGGGCCGTTCGCCGATCAGCCGATGAACGCGTGGAAAGAAGCCTTCCTGCCGATGGTGCTGGAGAACGAAATCCGCCAGGTGCGCATCGGTGCGCCGGGTAGCGAACGCGCCCTCGTCGCCGACGACACCACGGTCGTCCCCGCCCGGCTCGTGCCCCCGCCGGCCACGCCACCCGAGCTGCGCTGGCTACTGCTCGGCGTCGGCGTGCTCTGGGCGACGCCCATGGCACTTCCCGCCGTCACCCGTCGCCGTGGCGCGCGCACCCTCGCGGCCATCGTCTCGACGGTCTTCCTGCTGTTCGCCGGTCTTGCCGGCATCGTCATGCTCGGGTTGTGGACGCTCACCCTCCATCGTTCGGCGTGGGGCAACTTCAACCTGCTCGCTTACCAGCCGCTCGCCTTGCTGCTGGTGCCGGCCGTATGGCGCCTTCGCCACGCCGGGCGGCCCATGGGTCGCTTCGCGCCCCGGGTGGCGGTGGTCTCGGCCGTCGCCTGCGGCGTCGCCCTCGCGCTGCACCTGTGGCCTGATTTCCCGCAGCGGAACGTGCCCTGGCTGCTGCTGGCGCTGCCCTGCTGGATGGCCCTGCTGGCCTGCTTCGGCCGTCGCCACGACTGACGTCCTAGGCGCTCGCCTGCCACTGGGCTAGGCGCTGCTCCGATTGCCAGCGTCCCGCGCCGGCCGAAAAATGCACCTTTTCGGCATGCGCGGTCCGGACGATGAGCTTCAAGCCAAGCGAACTGCCCCTGCTCGTCTCGCTGGACGTTTTGCTTGAAGAACGCAACGTCACTCGCGCTGCGGCACGACTGCATGTGAGCCAACCGGCCCTCTCCGGCCAACTCGCGCGCCTGCGCCGCCTGTTCAAGGACCCGCTGCTCGTTCCGTCGGAAACCGGCCGGGGGATGGTCGCCACGCCGAAGGCCGAAGAAATCGGACGTCCCTTGCGGGAAGCGCTCAGGCGCCTGGACGCGGTCGGCCACGCGGAAGTCGCCTTCGACCCCCACGTCGACGCGGCCACGTTCCGCCTGCGCGGTTCGTGCGGCGCGGTCGACCTGCTCACGCCCCCGCTATTCACCGCCATCGAACGCTGCGACAACCCAAGCCTGCGCGTGGTGCTGCAGGTCGACGACGACAGCGGGGACATGCTGGCCCTCTTTGAGAGCGGCGAACTCGACCTCGCCCTGGTGCCCTCCACGCGCGTCCCCCCGTCGCTCAAGGTGCGCGAACTGATCAGCGAACCGGTGATGCTCGTTCACCGTGCCGGCCACGACTGCGCGACCCATCCGGCGATCGACCTCGACACGTACTGCGCCCTTCGCCATGCGGTCGTCTCTCCCGCGGGAAAGCTCTGCGACGACATGGATCGACACCTGCGCGAGATGGGACGCCACCGCGACGTGGTGGCCTCGGCCGCGAGCAGCCATGCGCTCCGCGGCATGCTCGCCGGGACCGACCTGGTCTGCTGCGTCCCGTCGAGCATGGCCACGGGATTGGGCGATGCACTACGTACCCGACCGCTTGGGTTTCGCGTACCACCCGTGACACTAACGATGGCTTGGCACGCCCGACTCGACAAACAGTCGTCCCATCGTTGGCTGCGCGAGCAGGTCGCACGCTTCGTATCCCCGGCTTCGCGCCAACCGCCCACGCACCCTTCGCCGATCCCGTCCCATGCCTGACATCGAATCGCTTCTCCTCCCGCTGGACGGCGCCCTGCCGTGTGGCCCCCTTCTCGAATACGACGCCGACTTCCTGGCGCTGGAGATCCTCGCGGCGCCTTGCGGTGAACGCGGCGTAGGCGACACGCGGCGAGACGCCGAGGAGCCCGACTGGCGCCAGGTCGCCGACCTGGCCCTTCGACTGGCCGCGCGAACGCGCGACCTGCGCGTGGCGATGCACCTATGCACGGCCTGGCTCAAGACCGACGTTCTCGCCGGGTTGTTGCAGGGCCTGGAGCTGCTTAGCGGCCTGCTCGAACGGCATTTG
>CAJYHU010000267.1 GCA_913774655.1 uncultured Luteibacter sp.
GATCCCATCGGCGGTGCCGGAACAGTCCGTTCCCGCACCGCCGATGGGATCGCCGCCCGGCAGGCCTACGCCACGTGGCGGTTCCTGCTGCCGGCCAGCCAACCCCTGTTACGGGCCGACGCCCGTCGGCGCTTCCTCATCGACGACCATGTCCTTATCCCGACGCATGACGGCACGCTCATCGCAGCGCTTGTCGTACGACCGCGGATCCAGCCTGCATCAAGGCGGGTGGCCTTGCTCAATTTCACGATCTACGCCAACGACGCATGGAGCATGGCGGACGCCATGAGCATGGCCGCGCACGGCTACGTGGGTGTCGTGGCGTACGCCAGAGGCAAGGGACGCGGCACGGGCCCGATCCGTCCTTACGAACACGACGGCGAGGATGCCGCCGCGGTGATCGATTGGCTGGCGAGCCAACCCTGGAGCGACGGACGTGTCGGCATGTTCAGCGGCAGCTATAACGGCTTCACCCAATGGGCCGCCGCCGGACACCATCCTGCCGCGCTCAAGGCCATCGCGACCAACGCGACGAACGCACCGGGTATCGACACGCCGATGCAGGGCAACGTGTTCCAGACCTTCATCTACGCGTGGCCGTTCTATACCACCGACACGCGAGGCCTGGACGAGGCGACGTACGGCGATCGCGACCGGTGGAACCGGCTAAGGCGACGCTGGTACACCAGCGGCCGTCCCTATCGCGACCTCGACAGGATCGACGGCACGCCCAATCCGGTCTTCGATACGTGGCTCAAACACCCTTCCTATGACGCGTACTGGCAGCGCATGATTCCCTTCGGCCGTGCCTTCGCCGATATCGACATCCCCGTCTTCACCCAGACGGGTTATTTCGATGGCGGCATGGTGGGCGCGTTGTACTACTTCGAACAACACCTCGCCTACCGCCCCTCGGCCGATCACCGCCTGCTCATCGGGCCGTACCACCACACGGCCATGCAAACGGGTGTATTCGCCACCGTACGCGGCACCCAGGTCGACCCGGTGGCGATACTGGACATCGCCGCGATCCGGCTGGCGTGGTTCGATCACGTGTTTCACGGTGCCCCACTGCCCGACGCGCTGAGTGATCACGTGAATTTCGAAGTGATGGGGGCCAACCGCTGGCGGCACGTGCATGATCTTGCAGCGATGAGTCAGCGGCGGTGGAAGCTGTACCTCACCGGGGACGCGCAAGGCACGGGGTTGGATCTCGCAAAGGTATCGCGGCAGGCGCCACCGGACCTGCTCGTCGACTTCCGCGATCGCAGCGACGTGGACTATCAACCGCCTGGCAGCGCGCCGGATCTGCGCCATGCGCGGGTTTTCGAGACGGCGCCCCTGGAGCGCTCCATCGAAGTCACCGGCCTGTTCACCGCATCCCTCGACGTCATCATAAATAAGCGGGACGTCGATCTGGCGATCGACCTCTATGAAGTCACCGGTGACGGGCGCTGGAAGGACATCGCGTCGTATCTTGGCCGGGCCAGCTATGCCACGGACAGGACGTCGCGACACCTGCTCGACGCGGACACACCGACGCGACTCAAGATAACGAGCCAGACCGTCGCCGGACGCCGGTTGGCGAAGGGAAGCCGGCTGGTGGCCGTGATCAGCGTTCCCAAAGGCCCGGACCGACAGATCAACTACGGAACCGGACGGGACGTCAGCGATGAATCCGTGAGCGACGCTGGCGCCCCGCTGCGCCTGAGGTTTCTGGCCTCGAGCTATCTGGACGTCGGCGTGAACCCGTCCGAGGACGATTAAGGTTCGGGTAAGCCCGCGTGTCTTCGTTCATCCATCAAGGGCTACCGGCAGAACCCGAATCCGAAAGGGGCCGATGGAGGAAAGAACCTCCCTGCGGGTTACCTGGCGCCCCCCTTTCTAACTCTGAGAAAGGACGTACGAAGGCCCCAGGTAGGCCGGTAGCGAGCCAGGGATGGCTGGGCTTGTTTCCAGCCCGAGGTACGATACCGGGGATGAAGAATATCCTTTTCGACATGGACGGCGTGCTGGTCGATTACCGGCCCGACATCCGCGTCCATCACATCGCCACGGCGCTTCAACGCAGCCCGGCGGAAGTCCATGCCGCGATCTATGCCTCAGGCCTGGAAGCGGACGCGGACGCCGGGCACCTCGACCCCGACGACTACCTCGAAGCCCTTGGCAAGAGGATGGGGCGGCGCGTACCCGTCGACGTATGGGCAGAGGCGCGCCGACTCGCAACGCGCGTACGTCCCGGCCTCATCGGGCACATTGCGTCACTGGCCTCGCGGGGCACGGGCATCGCCATCCTTACCAACAACGGACGCCTTCTCTCCGCGCATTGGGAACATATCGCGCCAGCGCTCTTCCCGCTCTTTCGCGGGCGCGCCCATGTGGCGGCCGACTTCGGTGTGACCAAGCCGGACACCCGTGTATACGTCGCCGTCCTCGAAAAACTGGGTTGGCGTGCACATGACACGTTGTTTATCGACGACGTGCAGGCGAATGTCGACGGCGCAGCGGCTGTCGGCATGGCATCGGCCCGCTGCGATAGCGAAGCCAGCGTCGTCGATGCCATGGCTGCCTTCCTCGACGACTCCAGGGTGGCCGGCGGAATTTAGGCGCTGCATTTTCCGGTGACGATCGGGTTCATTCCACGCTATCCATGCGGTGGTCAACGGGCGAAGGCAAAACCCAGCGCACCTCACGCCGATGCTTCCGCGCTGTTCCCGAAGATCGCCGGCGGCGACGGAAACGCGAGGGGCCGGCGGAGATTTCCATTTCACCTGAACGGGCGGCCGTGGTTCAATGGACCAAGGCATCGGGACATCCATGTGAACGCCGAACGGGACATCCACACGCTCATCGAGGAAGGCAAGGGGTTGCGCGACGCCCTTCGCTCCGACGACCTCACGGAAGCTCGTTTTCGGGCGCACCAGATCGCTCGTATGGCCCTGCCCCTCAACCTCCCCGATGTCCGAAATGCGGCCGTCGCCGTGATTGTCTCATTGGGAGCGGAAGGCGATCGCGTCGTGACGGGCTACATCGAGGCCGTCGTGGCTCTTTCCGACGCGATCTATCTCCATCGTCAGTCGAAGCCGCCGCTGGTTGCGGACGCGCCGCGCTGCTGATGTGTCTGTTCCCTATCACATTCGCTGTGCGTTCCAGCGCGCCGCGTGTGGCCGAGTGCAGCAGCACGTTCGTGCAGCCACTACGTCTGTAACCCCTGCCGCACCTGGACGATAGGTGGGACATGCGTCTCCAAGGTTCTGACGTCGTATATTCGCTGTGGCAGATCGCATGGGCACGTCGGGCAAGCCTTGGAAAAGCTCTTTGCGGTTCATTCGAAAACAGGTTGAACCGCGCACGCCGCCCATGGATGCGACGGTCGGATGCCGGTAACGGCACTTCGGATGACGATGTCGCTTCAATCATGGTGGGGTAAGACGGAGACGGCGGCCGATGCGGCATGTAGACGCAGCGAAAACCCAGCGCCATGGGAAGACGGCCCTGGCGGCAGCCGCCCTCCTGGGCGTCTCGCTGCTGGACT
>CAJYHU010000268.1 GCA_913774655.1 uncultured Luteibacter sp.
CTCGTTTCGGTGCTTAAGGAAGAAATACTCGTCGCACCACCGCTTGTAGCGCGCGTAGACATCGTCGCCGAACGGTGCGCAACGGTCGCGCGCCACGGTGTGCCAATGGCGAACGTCCTCGTCGAACGGGTAGTAGGGCGTCAGGTCGAAGCCGCCACCGAACCACCAGACCGGCTCCACGCCTTCCTTCGATGCCTCGAAATAGCGCACGTTGGCGTGGGTCGTCGGCACGTACGGGTTGCGCGGATGGAGCACCAGCGACACCCCCGTGGCGACGAAGCTGCCGCCGATGAGATCGGGGCGATGGGCCGTGGCGCTCGGCGGCAGTTGCGAGCCCGATACCCGGGAGAAGTTCACGCCCGCCTGTTCGAACACGCCGCCCTCGCGCAACACACGCGTGCGGCCACCGCCGCCGGCATCGCGCGTCCAGGCGTCCTCATGGAAACGGGCCTGCCCGTCGATGGCTTCGACAGCGGCGCAGATGCGGTCCTGAAGGCCGCGCAGGAAGGTTTCAGCGAGATCGGCGTGTTGGGACATGGGAGGCTCTCGTCAGGATGCGCACGAGCTTAGCAAGAGCCTGTGACAGGTCCCATGCGGCATGCGACCGCGCCGGGATGATCAACTCACCCGCGAGACGACGCGCCGGTTGCCGGTCAGCGCGGCCCAGCGCAGACCGGTGTCGATCCACATCAGGTAGCCGGCTTCCATGGCCAGCCGGAGCAGGTAGCGGCGCGTCATCGGCAGGACGTCTTCGGCGGCAAGCGGGTCGGCATCGAAGCCGAGGCGGCGGGCGAGGTAGGCGCAACGGGCCAGGTGGTAGCGACTGGTCACGAGGTAGACCCGCGGCAACGGCTCGCGATCCGGCCCGCGCAAGAGTTCGCGGGCGTGTCGCAGGTTCTCGAGCGAATCGATGGACGCCTGTTCGAGCGCCAACGAAACGCCCGGCGGCCAGACGCCGTCGCGCAGCCAGCGCTGTCCGGCTTCGGCCTCGCTGAGCGACCCACCACCCGGACCGCCGAGCAGCAGCACGCGGTCGGCGCGGCCCTTGAGGGCACAGTGCCGCGCGCGCTCCAGCCGTGCGATGAAATCCCCCTCCGGACGGTCGTTTACCAGTCGGCGACCGAAGACGAGCAAGGTGCCCGCGCGCGCCGGCGTCGTCGGCGCGCGGCGGGCGATCCGCCACACGCGGACCGCGTGGGCGACGTAGAGCAGGCCGGCGCTCGCGGCACACGCCAGCACGGTGACCACCGCGGCGGCGAGGATGTCCGCGTCGCCGAGGTATCGCCACACGCCACGGCGCAGGGGTTTGAGCAAGCCAGGCATGGTCCGGTGACCGTCGCGCAGGAAAACACGGAGTCTGTCCCGCCGTCCACGCACGCGCAATCGTCATGCCGGCACGAGTTATTCACGCGACGCTGGATGGCAAAAAGGATAGGCTCGCCGCATGCCTCATCCCATGCCTCCGCTCGCCATCCGCGCGTACACCGCCACCTCCTCGCTCGGTCGTGGGCTCGACGCCCACGCCACCGCCCTCGCCGCCTCCCGCGGCGGCCTCACGCCCAACGACATCACCAGCGCGCCCCTCGCCTGCTGGATCGGCCGCGTCGACGGTCTGGACACCGAGCCGCTGCCCGGTGAATGGTCCGCGTGGGACTGCCGCAACAACCGCCTCGCCCTGCTCGCGCTACGCCAGGACGGCTTCATCGACGCCGTGCGCGCCGCCCGCGATCGCTACGGCGCGTCGCGTGTCGCCGTGCTGCTGGGCACGTCCACGGCGAGCATTGCCGCCACCGAGGAAGGCTACCGCCGCCTTGAGCACGGACGGATGCCGGCGGACCTGCACCGCCCGCCGCTGCACACGCCGCATTCGCTGGCCGGCTTCGTCGCCGGCTTTTTCGAACTCGAAGGCCCCTGCCTCACCATCGCCACCGCCTGCTCGTCCAGTGCGAAGGTGTTCGCCAACGCCGAGCGGATGATCCGCCTGGGCCTGGTCGACGCCGCCATCGTGGGCGGCACCGACACGCTCTGCGACAGCGTGCTGTTCGGCTTCAATTCGCTGGAACTGGTGTCCCCCGAACCCTGCCGCCCCTTCGACGCCGACCGTCAGGGCATTTCGCTGGGCGAGGCGGCTGGCTTCGCGCTGCTCGAACGTCCGCGCGAGAATGACGACGCGCCGTTGTTCATCGGCTACGGCGAGGCCAGCGACGCCCACCACATGTCGACGCCGCACCCGGAAGGCCTCGGCGCGGAACTCGCGCTGCGCGATGCCCTCGAGCGCGCCGGTCTTGCGCCGGACCAGGTCGACTACATCAACCTGCACGGCACCGCGAGCCAGAAGAACGACGAGGTGGAAGCCGCGCTCATCTCGCGCAGTTTCCCGGCGACCACGCGGGCCAGCTCGACCAAGGGCTTCACTGGCCACACCCTGGGCGCCGCCGGCATCGTGGAGGCCACCGTGGCCCTGCTGGCGATGCGCGACGGGCTCGTGCCCGCCAACCTCGGCGCGCGCAAACCCGACCCCGGCTGCGGCCCCCACTTCGCCTGGGAAAGCGAGCGCCAAGACGTGCGCTATGCCCTCAGCAACTCCTTCGGTTTCGGCGGCAACAACGCCTGCCTTGCTTTCGCCCGCCCAGGAGCGGTCGCATGAGCCCGGCCCTGACCC
>CAJYHU010000269.1 GCA_913774655.1 uncultured Luteibacter sp.
CCGGCGTCGTCGCGCCGTAATCCAGGTAGATCGGGAAATGGGGAGTCACATCCATGGCTTGCTCGTGCTGGCGTGGGTCAATCAATGCGCGTGGGCCGGCCGGGGCGGCAGCCGCCGGCGCGCCACCGTCGATCAGGATTTGGCGAAGGCGTTGCCGAGGGCGAAGACCGAATTCGGCGCGTTCACTCGAATCGGCTTGACCACCGGCTGGCTCGAGATGGCGCGCTTGACGGCCGGCTTGTTCTCGATCTGGACGCCCTTGGCGATCTGGTCGTCGACCAGCTTCTGAAGCGTGACCGAATCCAGGAACTCGACCATCTTCTGGTTCAGCGAGGCCCAGAGCTCGTGCGTCATGCAGCGGCCGGCTTCGCCCAAGCAGTTTTCCTTGCCGCCGCACTGGGTGGCATCGATCGGCTCGTCGACCGAGACGATGATGTCGGCGACGGTGATGTCCGAAGCCTTCCGACCCAGCGAATAGCCGCCGCCGGGGCCGCGGGTGGACTCGACGAGCTCGTGGCGGCGCAGCTTGCCGAACAGCTGCTCGAGGTAGGACAGCGAGATCTGCTGCCGCTGGCTGATGGCCGCCAGCGTGACCGGGCCGGTGTTCTGGCGCAGGGCCAGATCGATCATGGCAGTGACCGCAAAACGGCCTTTGGTTGTGAGACGCATCGCAAGCTCCTTCGAAGTGCTTACCGTTGAAATGACACCTGGACACAAGCCCGGGTGGCGTCGTCTCCGCCCCTGCCCGCCTCATGCCCATCCAGGGATCAGAGGCGGCTCTTCATCGCGAAGTTCAGACTTTTGTTGAGTGTTTCGCTCAAGTTTAACAGAAAGCCCTGGGTTCTGCTCGGGTAAACCCGCTGAAACCGGTTCCAGCCCGCACATAGAGCGCGGATCGCGGCACCCCGACGGTCACGAGCCGCCGGCCGGCAGCACCACGATGTTGTCGCCGCCCGCCGCGCCGAAGGCCTGCTCGCGCAGCAGCGCCAGCTGGTCGCGCACGCGCGCCGCCTTCTCGAACTCCAGGTTGCGGGCGTGTTCGAGCATCTGCTTCTCCAGCCGCTTGATCTCCCGGGCGATGTCCTTCTCGGACATGTCCTCGACCTTGGCGCGTTCCAGGTCGCGCTTGGCCGCCTCCTTGCCGGACTTCTCGCTGTAGACGCCGTCGATCAGCTCGCGCACCTGCTTGACGATGCTGCGCGGCGTGATGCCGTGGGCCTCGTTGAACGCGATCTGCTTGGCCCGCCGGCGCTCCGTCTCGTCGATGGCCTTCTTCATCGACGCCGTCATGTTGTCGGCGTACAGGATGGCCTTGCCGTGCAGGTTGCGCGCTGCCCGGCCGATGGTCTGGATCAGGCTGCGCTCGGCCCGCAGGAAGCCTTCCTTGTCGGCGTCGAGGATGGCCACCAGCGACACCTCGGGAATGTCCAGCCCCTCGCGCAGCAGGTTGATGCCGACCAGCACGTCGAAGGTGCCCAGGCGCAGGTCGCGCAGGATCTCCACGCGCTCCACCGTGTCCACGTCGCTGTGCAGGTAGCGCACCTTCACGCCGTTGTCGCCCAGGTAGTCGGTGAGCTGCTCGGCCATGCGCTTGGTCAGCGTGGTGATGAGCACGCGCTCGTTCTTCTCGACGCGGATGCGGATCTCCTGCAGCACGTCGTCGACCTGGTGCGTCGCCGGGCGCACCTCCACCTCGGGGTCGATCAGGCCCGTGGGACGCACCAGCTGCTCGACCACCTGGCCGGTGTGCGTCTTCTCGTAGTCGGCTGGCGTGGCCGAGACGAAAACGCACTGGCGCATGCGCGTCTCGAATTCCTCGAACTTCAGAGGCCGGTTGTCCAGCGCCGAAGGGAGCCGGAAGCCGTATTCCACCAGCGTCGTCTTGCGCGCCCGGTCGCCGTTGTACATGGCGCCCAGCTGGCCGATCATCTGGTGGCTCTCGTCCAGGAACATGATCGCGTCCTTGGGCATGTAGTCGGTCAGCGTGGCGGGCGGCTGGCCGGGCGCGGCGCCCGAGAGGTGGCGGGTGTAGTTCTCGATGCCCTTGCAGTGGCCGATCTCGGCCAGCATCTCCAGGTCGAAACGGGTGCGCTGCTCCAGGCGCTGCGCCTCGACCAGCTTGCCGGCACCGACCAGTTCCTTGAGCCGGTCGGCCAGCTCGGCCTTGATGGTGTCCACCGCGCGCAGCGTCTTGTCGCGCGGCGTGACGTAGTGGCTCGAGGGGTAGATGGTGAAGCGCGGCACCTTCTGCCGGATGCGGCCCGTGAGCGGGTCGAACAGCGACAGCGTCTCGATCTCGTCGTCGAAGAGCTCGATGCGGACCGCCAGCTCGCTGTGCTCGGCCGGGAACACGTCGATGGTGTCGCCGCGCACCCGAAAGGTGCCGCGCGCGAAATCCTGCTCGTTGCGGGTGTACTGCATGCGGATCAGGCGGCCGATCAGGTCGCGCTGGCCGACCTTGTCGCCCACCCGCATGATCAGCCGCATCTCCATGTAGTCCTCGGGCGTGCCGATGCCGTAGATGGCGCTCACGGTCGCCACGATCACCACGTCGCGCCGCTCCAGCACGCTCTTGGTGGCCGACAGGCGCATCTGCTCGATGTGCTCGTTGATCGAGGAGTCCTTCTCGATGAACAGGTCGCGCTGCGGCACGTAGGCCTCGGGCTGGTAGTAGTCGTAGTAGCTGACGAAATACTCCACCGCGTTCTTCGGGAAGAACTCGCGGAATTCGCTGTACAGCTGGGCCGCCAGCGTCTTGTTGGGCGCGAACACGATCGCCGGCTTGCCCAGCCGCGCGATCACGTTGGCCATGGTGAAGGTCTTGCCCGAGCCGGTCACGCCCAGCAGCGTCTGGTACACCTCGCCGTCGTTCACGCCCTCGACCAGTTTGGCGATGGCGGTGGGTTGGTCGCCCGCCGGCGGGTAGGGCTGGAAGAGCTGGAACGGCGAATCGGGGAAGCTGACGAACTCCCCTTGACGGGGAGCGTCCTCGACGGCTTCGGGGGTATCGGGGGCGATGGGCATCGTGGCGCAACAGATGGAGACGGTGAGCGGGAACCAGTGTTCCGGTACAGCTGCAGACCGGGTCGGTAAAATTCAAGCGAACCCGCAAGGCTAGCGCAGCCGCGGGATCGCCGAAAGCCCCGCCATCCGCGCCGGGCAGCCCACCACCCGAAGGACTCACTCCAAATGTCTCTGTTCACCGCCGTCGAAATGGCGCCGCGCGACCCGATCCTGGGTCTCAACGAACAATTTGCCGCCGACACCAACCCCAACAAGGTCAACCTGGGCGTGGGCGTGTACTACGACGACAACGGCAAGCTGCCCCTGCTGGAGTGCGTGAAGAAAGCCGAAGCCGACATGATGAAGTCGCCCAGCGCCCGCGGCTACCTGCCGATCGACGGCATCGCCGCCTATGACGCCGCCGTCAAGTCGCTGGTCTTCGGCGCCGACAGCGAGCCGGTCCAATCCGGCCGCGTGGCCACCGTCCAGGGCCTGGGCGGCACCGGCGGCCTGAAGATCGGCGCCGACTTCCTGAAGAAGCTCAGCCCGAGCGCCAAGGTGCTCATCAGCGACCCGAGCTGGGAGAACCACCGCGCCCTGTTCACGCAGGCCGGCTTCACCGTCGAAACCCATCCGTACTACGACGCCGAGAAGCGCGGCGTGAATTTCGAAGGCATGCTGGCCGCGCTGAACGCCGCGCCGGCCGGCACCATCGTCGTGCTGCACGCCTGCTGCCACAACCCGACCGGCTACGACATTACCCCGGCCCAGTGGGACCAGGTGGTCGCCGCCGTCAAGGCGAAGAACCTCACGCCCTTCCTGGACATGGCCTACCAGGGCTTCGGCAATGGCATCCAGGAAGACGGCGCCGTCATCGGCAAGTTCGTCGCCGCCGGCCTCAGCTTCTTCGTGTCCACCTCCTTCTCCAAGAGCTTCAGCCTCTACGGCGAGCGCGTGGGCGCCCTGTCGGTGCTGTGCGCCGACAAGGACGAGGCGGCGCGCGTGCTCTCGCAGCTCAAAATCATGATCCGCACCAACTACAGCAACCCGCCGACACACGGCGGCGCCGTGGTGGCGGCCGTGCTGGGCAACCCCGAGCTGCGCGCCCTGTGGGAGAAGGAGCTGGGCGAGATGCGCGTGCGCATCAAGGCCATGCGCCAGAAGCTGGTCGACGGCCTGAAGGCCGCCGGCGTGAAGCAGGACATGGGCTTCATCACCAGCCAGATCGGCATGTTCAGCTACTCGGG
>CAJYHU010000270.1 GCA_913774655.1 uncultured Luteibacter sp.
GTGGCGAGCAGGCGCATGATCGACGCCGCCTGGGTGCGGCGGCGCGAGTCCAGGTCGTTCGTGCGCGGCGCGTGGACGCGCAGCGACACTTCCGCGGCATCCTGGCCTTCGTCGGCGTAAGCGCTCGCGAGCGCACCGTGGATGACCATCCTCTCCAGGGCCACGTCCGCGCGCCGCCAGTGGGCGAGCGCTTCGTCGACGCGCTGGCACGGCGCGAGCCAGCGCGTGCCGCGCGGTCCCCGCAGGGTGCCCTGCGAGACGCGCATCCCGAAATACGGGATGTCCCCGTCGAAGAGGTCCGCGATCTCGGCGGCGATCACACCGTCGTCGTCAGGCGCCAGCGCACGGACTTCGCCGGCCTTGCGCAGCAGTTCGGCGGCATGCGACCACGCCTTGCGTGGATCGTGCAGCGATACCGGATGCCACAGCATGCGGGCGAGTTCGGCGTAGGTTTCGGTGGCGCGCACGACCACGCGCACGTCGCAGCGATCGAACGCGCGAAGGCGGCCAGCGAGTTCGCCACGGGCGTCGAGCGCGCGCAACTGCATGGTCAGCGCATCGAACCCGCCCAGTACGTCGGGCCAGTACGTCGTCAGTTCGGGACGATCGCTGGGATGATTGCGGCCGGGGGCGATGTCCACCCAACGGGTGCCCAGGTGCGCCCTGTCCGTACCGGCGTCCACGATGGCCGGCACGGCCACCTTCGGCTGCTCGCCGGGCAACGCACCGATGCCGGACGTATCCACGCCACGCCAGGCGAGCGCGCCACCGCGCCCGGGCAGCAGGCCCATGTTGAGCACGCTGCCGTCCACCATCGCGGCGGCGCGGTCGTGCGCTTCGCCGAGGCCGGACGGCGCGGCGTCCACCTTCGGCGTAAACAGCGTCTCGCAGTCGATCACGACCGGATGTCGGCCGTGGGCGATGAGGTTTTCGGCATGCAGGTCGGTGCCACCGAGCAGGCGCATCGTGGCCAGCCACTCGCCGATGCCGCGATAGAACGCACGCAGCCCGTCGGCATCGTCCGCATGCCGGTGCGCCACGAACGCCGTCCAGCCGTAGCCGTCGCGTTCGATGGCGGCCGGCACACGCATCGACGTGTCGATGCCGAGCCCTTCGATGAAGCGCTTCAGTTCGACGTCGACGCCGACCGGCCGTGGCTTGTAGACCACGCGAGCGCCAGCGCAACGCAGCACGGCCACGGTCTTGCCGCCGAGGTGGCTGTCGCCGGCACCGATCTCCAGCGCGAGCAGTTCGCCCAGCGGTGCATCGCTCCATTCGCCGAGTACGGACCGATCGCGGGCGAACCGGCGAGCCAATTCATGACCTGCCTGGAACCGGCCTTCGATCAGCGCCTGCAGGCGGTCCCACAGGCCGGGGTAATGCGCATCCAGGCCGGTCCAGAAATCGCGGGTGGACGCGAGCGCGACAAATTCGTGCCAACGCGCGTGACTGTCGGTGGCTGCCAGGCGGTTTTCCTCGACCGCCGCGTGCAGCTCGAGCAGCAGCAGTCGGCAGGTGCGACCATGCAAGGTGGCGAGGGCAGCGTCGCGCACGCTGTCGTGGATGACCTGGCGCTCGCCCTGGGCGAGGCCGCCGATGCGCTGGAGCTGGGTTGCCAGTCGTGCCGACGCATCGGCCACGAGGCAACCCAGCGCGTCATGAAAGTCGGCGTCCCTGCCCATGCTCATGCGGTTCCTGTCAGGCGCACTGGATGCGGATGGTGCGCTCGATCGAGCCCGTACACATCGCGCAGTTGGTGACGACGATCTCGGTGCCGCCCACGATGTCGGCTTCGGCGAAACCGTTGGCGAAAAGCTCACCCGCCGGATTGTCGCGACCGGCCTGATGGCGCCATTCGGCGGCGCGGCTGGTGGACCGTGAGGCATAAACCATGTCGTTGCTCATCTGGACACTCCACTTTGCTCAGTTTCTGGATGAAAAAACTGCATGTCGTCGGTGGTGCGGATGGAGCGGTACGTCGTCGGCCGCGATGTCGAAGCCGGCGACGTGGTCCGCCGACGGATTCTTTTCACGAGGTGACCGACGCCACAAGGGGGCGCGCGCGCATCAAGAGGTGGAAAACGCGGGTGGTTGTACGAATTTTCCTGTGCCGGCCGGTGGTTACGCGACATCTTACGATCCGGTCAACCTGTGCGCCGAATCGGCACCGCCCTACTGTGGCCGGAAAAGGGTCACGCCCCGCAGAGGATGTGACGCGTATGCGCGTCCACCGATCCCGTGCACATGATGCAATCGGTCACGACGATGTCGGTGCCGCCGACGATATCGGCTTCGGCGAACGCGCTCATGAAGATGTCGCCCGCGGGATGATCCGGGCCCGCATGGCGGCGCCAGGCGGCGACGCGGGTGGCATGGGAGGACGGAGAAATCGTTTCGACGTGCATCGGACACTCCTGGAGACGATGGACCGGCGGCGTGCCGGCCTGGCGATTCTTCGCCACTGGAGAGGGTGTCGGTATACGCAATCGGCAGCGTGCCGTTGCGATGGTCGAAAGCCCGGGCACTGGCCGATGGCGGCCGGTGCCCGGTGGATCACGCCGCGGCGCGCGGGGCTTTCTGCAGGATGCCCAGCATCGCGCCGAGCTTTTCGCGCATCTCGCGCCGATCGACGATGACGTCGACCGCGCCATGATCGACGAGGAATTCCGACCGCTGGAAGCCTTCGGGCAGCGTTTCGCGCACGGTCTGCTCGATGACGCGGGGACCGGCGAAGCCGATCAGCGCCTTGGGCTCGGCCACGTTGATGTCGCCGAGCATGCCGAGGCTGGCCGAGACACCGCCCGTGGTGGGATGCGTCAACACCGAGATGTAGGGCACGCCGGCGTCACGCATGCGCGCGAGCGCCGCCGACGTCTTCGCCATCTGCATCAACGAGAACAGGCCTTCCTGCATGCGCGCGCCGCCCGTGGCGGCGAAGCACACGAGCGCGCTCTTCTCGGCCAGGGCCTTCTCGGCGGCGCGGGCGAACTTCTCGCCGACGACCGAACCCATCGAGCCCCCCATGTACGCGAATTCGAAGGCCACCGCGACGAGCGGACGTTCGAGCAGCGTGCCGGACATCGCGATGAGCGCGTCTTTTTCGCCGGTGGATTTCTGCGCGGCGACGACGCGGTCCTTGTATTTTTTCTGGTCCTTGAACTTCAGCGCGTCCACCGGCTCCATGCGCGTCCACAGTTCGGTGGTGCTGCCTTCGTCGAAGAACGCTGCAAGACGGGCGCGGGCCCGGATCGCGTGATGGTGGCCGCACTTGGGGCAGACCATCAGCGACTTCTCGAGCTCAGGCTTGTAAAGCACGGTGCCACAACCGGCGCACTTCTCCCACACGCCCTCGGGCACCTTGCCCTTGCCGCCGTTCGCGCTGGGGGCGCGGGTCTTCGGCGTCATGATCTTTTGCAGCCAGTTCATCGTGTCTCTCCGAATATCGTTACGAGCGCTCAGCGCGCGTCGAGCGCCGCCCGGATGGGCGCGAGAAAACCCTTCGCGCGGCCGGCGACATCGTCGGCCGAGGTCGCGCCTTCGAGGCACTGGACCAGGGCACTACCGATGATCACGGCGTCGGCGAATTCACCGATGGCCCGGGCCGACGCCGCGTCGCGGACGCCAAAACCGACCGCCACGGGCGCCTTCGACCGCGAACGGATGCTGGCGACCCGGCCGGCGATGTCCGTCGTGCTCAGTTGGGCGGCCCCGGTGATACCGGCGAACGACACATAATACAGGAAGCCCGACGCGGCCTCGCAGAGCCGGCCCAGGCGGACCTCGTCGGTGGTCGGCGACGCCAGAAGGATCTGGTCGAGGCCCGCCTCGCGCAACGGGGCGAGCACGTGGGATTCTTCCAGCGGACAGTCGACCAGAAGCACGCCGTCGACGCCGGATTCGACCGCTTCCTCGGCGAACTCCGCGTAACCGTGCATTTCGATGGGGTTGAGGTAGCCCATGAGCACGACCGGCGTTTCGGCGTCGGTCTCGCGGAACGCAGCGACCCAGGCAAGGACGTTGGTAAGGCTGACCCCCTGCGCGATCGCCCGTTCGGATGCCCGCTGGATCACCGGACCGTCAGCCATCGGGTCGGAGAACGGCACGCCGAGTTCGATGACGTCGGCCCCCGCCGCCACCAGGGCGTGCATGAGCGGCACCACGTGGTCGGGCGAGGGATCGCCGGCGGTCACGAACGGAACCAGGCCGGTGCGGCCGGCGGCTTTGAGGGCGGCGAAGCGGCGTTCGATGCGGCCCATTAGAGTTCGATCCCTTCACGCGCGGCGATGGTGTGCACGTCTTTGTCGCCACGACCGGACAGGTTGACCAGGACGATGCCGTCCTTGGGCAGCTCGCGCGCGAGCTTGATCGCCTGCGCGATGGCGTGGCTGGATTCGAGCGCAGGCAGGATGCCCTCGGTGCGCGCCAGGAGATGGAACGCCTCCAGCGCCTCGTCGTCGGTGATACCGACATATTCAGCGCGGCCGGCATCCTTCAGGAAGGCATGCTCGGGGCCCACGCCAGGGTAATCCAGGCCAGCGGACACGGAGTGGGTTTCCATGATCTGGCCGTTCGCATCGGACAGCACGTAGGTGCGGTTGCCATGCAGCACGCCGGGCTTGCCCGCCGCGAGCGACGCGGCGTGGCGGCCGGTGTCGATGCCGTCGCCGGCGGCTTCCGCGCCCACGATGCGCACGTCGCGGTCGTTGAGGAACGCGTGGAACAGGCCGATGGCGTTGGAACCGCCGCCGACGCAGGCGGTGATGACGTCGGGAAGACGACCGAACTGTTCGAGCACCTGCGCCCTCGCCTCGCGGCCGGCGATGGCGTTGAAATCGCGCACCATCTGCGGATACGGATGCGGACCGGCAACGGTGCCGATGATGTAGAAGGTGTCGCCGACGTGGGTCACCCAGTCGCGCATCGCTTCGTTGAGCGCGTCCTTGAGGGTCTTCGACCCCGACGTGACCGGCACCACCTCGGCACCCAGCAGGCGCATGCGGTAGACGTTGATCTTCTGGCGCTCGATGTCGACCGCCCCCATGTACACCACGCACTTGAGGCCCAGGCGGGCGGCCACGGTGGCACTGGCCACGCCGTGCTGGCCGGCGCCGGTCTCCGCGATGATGCGGGTCTTGCCCATGTGCCGGGCGACCAGCGCCTGGCCCACGGTGTTGTTGATCTTGTGCGCGCCGGTGTGGTTCAGGTCTTCGCGCTTGAGCACGATGCGGGCGCCGCCCACATGCCGGGACAGGCGCTCGGCGTGATAGACGGGGCTGGGCCGGCCGACGTAATACTTGAGGTCGCGGTCGAGTTCGGCGATGAAGTCGGGATCGACACGCAGTTTCTCGTAGGCGGCGGTGAGCTCGGCCAGCGGTTCCATGAGGGTCTCGGCCACATAGATGCCGCCGAAGCTGCCGAACCGCCCTTGGGCGTCGGGATAGGCGTTGAAATCCGCGATCTCGGTCATGGGTCTACCTTGTCGATGGCCGTGTCAGGCGCTGGGGGCGGCGCGCACGGCAGATATGAAGCGTTCCATCTTATCCGCATCCTTGACTCCGGGCGACGCCTCGATGCCGCTGGAGACGTCGACGCCCCAGGGCCGGGCCACCCGGATGGCCTCGGCCACGTTGCCGGCGGTGAGACCGCCGGCCAGCACCAGCGGCTGGGCGACATCCCTCGGCATCAGCGACCAGTCGAAGCGTTGCCCGCTGCCGCCGGCCTCGCCCAGGCCGTGGCCGTCGAGCAGGAGGCCGAGCGCACGCGGGTAGGCCCGCAGGCGCGCCAGGGCGCCTTCGCCCTCGCCCATGGCGATGGCCTTGAGGTAGCGCACGCCAAAGGCGGCGCAGGTCTCGTCGGCCTCGGTGCCGTGGAACTGGAGCATGTCGGGGCGAAGCACCCGGATCACGTCGGCAACGTAGTCCGGTGCGTCGTCCATCAGCAGGGCGACCGTGGTGACGAACGGCGGCACGGCGTCGCGCAGCGCCGCGGCGGCGGCCGGATCGACGAAGCGCCGGCTGCGCCGCGTCATGACGAAGCCGACGGCATCGGCGCCCAGGCGCGCGGCGAGTTGCACGTCATCGATGCGGGTCAGCCCGCAGCACTTGATCCGGGTCACAGGGTGACTTCCTCGGGCAGGCCCCAATGGGCTTCATAACGCGGACCGAGGAAGGTGAGCCCCTCGGCCGGTGCGGTCGCGCCGGCCACCTCGCGGTCGCGCCCGGCCAGCAGTTCGGCCATCCAGCCCACCGGCTGCTCGCCGCGGCCGATGGGGATCAGCGAACCGACGATGTTGCGCACCATGTGGTGGAGGAAGGCGTTGGCTTCGATCTCGACCACCACCTGGCGGTCGTCCTGAAACACGCGGATGAAACGCACGTTGCGGCGCGCGTGCGCCGCCTGGCAGGACACCGCGCGAAACGCGGAGAAGTCATGCTCGCCGATCAGGGCCTGCGCGGCCTCGTGCATGCGCGCGGCATCGAGCGGTTTGCGTTCCCAGGCGACGAAACGCGCGTCGAGCGCCGGGCGCACGTAACGCGGCAGCAGACGGTAGCGATAGCGCCGGGCGCGCGCGGAAAACCGCGCGTGGAAGTCGTCCGCCACCGGCTGGGCCCAGGTCACGGCCATGCTGCGCGGCAGGTTGGAGCAGGCCCCGAGAACCCAACCACGCATGTCGCGCGTCACCTCGGTGTCGAAATGCACCACCTGACAGCGGCCGTGCACGCCCGCGTCGGTACGCCCCGCCGCGGTGACCTCGACCGGCGCCGCGGCCACGATCGCCAACGCCTCTTCGAGCGCGCCCTGCACCGTCTTCGCGTGACTCAGCCGCTGCCAGCCGAAAAAGTCGGTGCCGTCGTATTCGACGCCTAGGGCGATGCGCATGGGGGATCGGGTTCGTGGAAACGCTCAAGGGTACCACCGGACCGCTGACCGGGTCGCCGCGACCTTCCTGGCGTCACGGCCCCAAGACCGCCCGGCTAGACCGTTTCGGACCCTTCACCGCCCGATGGCAGGCGGCGCGCCGCGGCCGCATCGCGCCCCGGCGCCACGCCGAACAGGCGGGCATATTCACGGCTGAATTGCGACGCGCTTTCGTAGCCCACGCGATAGGCGGCACCTGCCACGCCCGCGTCTTCGGCCATCATCAGCCGCCGGGCCTCCAGCAGCCGCAGGTTCTTGTGGAACTGCACCGGCGACATCGACGTCAACGCCTTGAAGTGCTGGTGGAACGACGAAGGGCTCATGCCCGACGCGGCCGCCAGTTCGTCCACGCGCACGGTACGACCCAGATCGTTGCGCAATCGTCGGATGGCCTCGGCGATGCGTCCCGTGTGGCTGTCGGGAAGGGCCAGCGTGGCCATGCGATCGCCGTTTGCTCCGGTGAGCATACGGTAGGCGATCTCGCGCATGAGCAGCGGGTGCAGCACGGCGATGTCACGCGGCGAGTCGAGCAGTTTCACGAGGCGCAGCAGGGCGTCGCCGACCGCGTCGTCGATGTCCGCGACGAACATCCCCCCGCGCTGCCCCACGCGCGGACGCGGGGGATCGTCGATCTGTGCCATCACGTCCCGCATCAGGGCCACATCCAGATCGAGGTGGATGGCCAGGTAGGGCACGTCGTCGCTCGCCCGGTTGATCTGGCCGATGCCGGGCGTGTCGACGTTCACGACCAGCGCCTGGCCCGCGTCGTAGTGCAGCACCTCGCGCCCCGCGATCACCTGCTTGGCCCCTTGCACCACCAGACACAACGCGGGACGGTAGACGATGTGATTGGGCACGCCGGCAACGGTCGAACGCATCAACAGCAACCCGTCGATGGCCGTGGCGAACACGCCATCGCCCCCGCCAAAACGCCGAATCAGTCGCTCAAGCGATTGTTTTATAGCTTCATTCATGGCGCATCACGCCAGCGTCCGGTGGTGGATGCAGTATAGGCGGACCGCCCGTCTCGCCGTGGGCCGGCTGGAGGATCAGGCATGAACTTCGGTGGTTGCGCCATGTCGACCGAGGCGACCCGCGCCTAGACTGCCCCCACATTCCCACGACCTGTCGAGGTTGCACATGGACAAAATCGCCATCGTCACCGGCGGAAGCCGGGGACTCGGTCGCAACACGGCCATCGCCATCGCCCGCCGTGGCGGCGACGTGATCCTCACTTACCATACCAACCGAACCGAGGCCGATTCGGCCGTGGGCGAGATCCAGGCGCTCGGACGCCGCGCGGTGGCCCTGCCGCTGGATACCGGCGATGCCTCGTCGTTCGAGGCGTTCGCCGCGACCGTGGCGCAGGTGCTGCGCGACACCTGGAACCAAGACCGCTTCGATGCCCTCGTCAACAACGCCGGCCACGCCGCGTACGGCAAGCTCGGCGCCATCAGCGAAAGCGACGCGGACGGACTTTACCGCGTGCACCTGAAGGGACCCGTCTTCCTTACCCAGGCCCTGCTGCCGCTGATCCGCGACGGCGGTCGCATCGTGAACCTGTCTAGCGGGCTGGCGCGTTTCGCCACGCCGGGGTATGCGTTCTACGGCTCATTGAAGGCCGCCATCGA
Source organism: uncultured Luteibacter sp. (assembly GCA_913774655.1). Lineage (GTDB taxonomy): Bacteria > Pseudomonadota > Gammaproteobacteria > Xanthomonadales > Rhodanobacteraceae > Luteibacter > Luteibacter sahnii. The sequence continues at coordinate 8,550 of CAJYHU010000270.1, forward strand.
CACGATGACCCGCTACATGGCGGTCGAACTTGGGCCGCGCGGCATCGCGGTGAACGCGGTGGCACCCGGAGCGATCGAAACGGACTTCGGTGATGGCGTGGTGCGTGACAACGCCCAGGTCAACACGCACATCGCGTCGGTCACCGCGATGGGGCGCGTCGGCGTGCCGGACGACATCGGTCCGATGATCGCCACGCTGCTGTCGGAGGAAAACCGCTGGGTGACGGGGCAACGCATCGAGGTATCCGGCGGCCAGAGCCTCGCCTGACGGCGATGCGGCGGCAGCCGGCACCGGGCGAGGGAAGCGAAGCCTCGCACGATGGCGGTCGCCGCCTTACCGGCACACTCCATCCCGAGGGTTCGCGGAGACGCTCCGCTCCCCGCGCGCCCTCGTTGAACCGAGGGGGGCGTGCGCGGGGTGCGCTCTTACCGCAAGGCGTCGGAAGCGATCGAGGCGTCGGGGGTCAGCCCCCGGCCCCGCCACCGCCGTGGATGCCTCCCTTGGTCAACGTCGCGGGATCCAGCAGGCGTTTCAGCTCCGCCTTCGACAGCCCGGTCGTTTCCAGCGCCACGTCCATGATCGGCCGCCTCTCCTTGTAAGCCTGCTTCGCCGTCGCCGCGCCTTTTTCGTAGCCGATGACGGGGTTCAGCGCCGTCACGAGGATCGGGTTCCGGTTCAGCGCCTCGCGGAGCCGCTCTTCGTTCACCCGGAAGCCCGCGATGGCCTTGTCTGCGAGCAGCACGCTGACGTTGGCGAGTATCTCGATCGATTGCAGCAGGTTGTACGCGATCACCGGCAACATCACGTTGAGTTGGAAATTGCCCGACTGACCGGCGATGGCGATGGTCGCGTCGTTGCCGATGACCTGCGCCGCCACCATGGCCGCGGCCTCCGGGATCACCGGATTGACCTTGCCCGGCATGATCGACGACCCCGGTTGCAGGGCCGGCAATTCGATCTCCCCCAGTCCCGCCAGCGGACCGGAGTTCATCCAGCGCAGGTCGTTGGCGATCTTCATCACGGCGACCGCGAGCGCGCGCAGCTGGCCAGAGAGCTCCACCGGCGCATCCTGGGCCGCCATACCGGAAAAATAGTTGTCGGACGACTCGAACCTCACCGCCGTGAGGCGGGTCAACGCGGCGGCGACCGCCGGTCCGAACGCCGGATCGGCGTTGATGCCCGTGCCCACCGCGCTGCCGCCCTGCGGCAACCGCCGGGTGCGCTTGAGGGTATCGCCGATACGCTCTTCGGCATCGCGGATCTGCGCGGACCAGCCCGACAGCTCTTGGCCGAAGGTGATCGGCATCGCGTCCATCAGGTGCGTTCGGCCCGTCTTGACCACCTTGTTCAGCGCTTTCGCACGGCGGTCGATGGTCTTGCGCAGGTGCTTGAGCGCCGGCAGCAGCGTTTCGCGGGCGGCGAGGCTGGCGCTGACCAGGATCGCCGTGGGGATCACGTCGTTCGAGCTCTGGCCTGCGTTGACATGGTCATTGGGATGCACCGGCGTGCCCGCGGCCGCCGCGAGATGCGCGATCACCTCGTTCGCGTTCATGTTCGAACTGGTGCCGGACCCCGTCTGGAACACGTCGATCGGAAAATGCCTGTCGACCTCGCCATTGATGACCTTGCCCGCCGCCGCGACGATCGCCTTCGCCGCGCCCTTGTCGAGGTGGCCGAGCTTGAGGTTGGCCTCAGCCGCGGCCGCCTTCACCAGCCCGAGGGCGCGGATGAACTGGCGTGGCATCGTGAGCCCCGACACCGGAAAGTTGTCGACGGCCCGCTGGGTTTGCGCGCCGTAGAGCGCCTCGGCGGGTACCTTCAACTCGCCCATGCTGTCGCGTTCGGTGCGGAACTGGCTCATGCGGGAACTCCGGGAGGGGGACGATTCCTAAAGGTAAGGCCTGGCCCCGGCGATTTGTAGGAGCGCGTCCCACGCGCGACCGCCACGGACAGCCCCGGTATAATGACGGGCTGCCCCGCTCCGTCTTCAGGAACCTCCCATGCCGCACGCCACGCTGACCGCCCTTTCGCCGCTGGACGGCCGCTACGCCGCCAAGGCGAGCCCGCTGCGCCCGATCTTTAGCGAATTCGGCCTCATGCACCGCCGCGTGCACGTGGAGATCCACTGGCTGCTCGCCCTCGGCCGGCACCCGGGCATCGTCGAACTCCCGGCCTTTCCGGCCGATGCGGTGACCCGCCTCGAAACCATCGCCACGGGCTTCTCCGAAGACGACGGCGAGCGCATCAAGGCCATCGAGGCGACCACCAACCACGACGTGAAGGCGGTGGAATATTTCATCAAGGAAAAGATCGGCAACGATCCCGCCCTCGCTCAGGCGAAAGAATTCGTGCACTTCGCCTGCACCAGCGAAGACATCAACAACCTCGCCTATTCGCTGATGTTGCGCGACGCGCGCGAATCGGTGCTGCTGCCGGCGCTCGACCAGATCATCGCCCGCCTGCGCCAGCTTGCCCACGAGCACGCAGGCCTGTCGCTGCTCTCGCGCACCCACGGCCAGACCGCCTCGCCCAGCACCATGGGCAAGGAAATCGCCAACGTCGTTGCCCGCCTCGAGCGCCAGCGCCGACAGCTCGTGGCGATCGAGATCCCGGGCAAGATCAACGGCGCGGTGGGCAACTACAACGCCCACGTCATCGCCTACCCGGACGTCGACTGGCCGACCCTCGCGTCGGCGTTCGTCGATGGCCTGGGCCTGGTGTTCAACCCATACACCACGCAGATCGAGCCGCACGACGGCATCGCCGAATTCGCCGACGTGCTACGCCGGATCAACATCATCCTCATCGACCTTTCCCGCGACATCTGGGGCTACATTTCGCTGGGCTACTTCCGCCAGGCGCTGAAGGCCGGCGAAGTCGGCTCGTCGACCATGCCGCACAAGGTCAACCCGATCGACTTCGAAAACGCCGAGGGCAACTTCGGTCTTGCCAACGCCCTGCTCGGCCACTTCGCCGAGAAGCTCCCCATCAGCCGTTGGCAGCGCGATCTCACCGACTCCACGGTGCTGCGGGCCCTGGGCACCGCGTTCGGCCACTCGCTCGTGGCGTTCGAGTCGCTGATGAAGGGGCTGGGCAAGCTCAACGTCAATGCCGAGCGCATCGCGGCCGACCTCGACGCGAGCTGGGAAGTCCTGGCCGAGGCCGTCCAGACGGTGATGCGCCGCTTCGGGCTGCCCGAGCCCTACGAGCAGCTGAAGGCCCTGACCCGCGGCCAGGGCATCACGAAGGACTCGATGCGCGCCTTCATCGACGGTCTCGACCTCCCCGCCGAGGCCAAGCGCGCGTTGGCCGAGTTGACGCCGGGGTCGTACATCGGCCTGGCCGACGTGCTGGCCCGCGCCATCTAAGGGCCGTCACGCAGCGCACGCCACGGGCCCGGACCGGCATGGAGGCCGCAAGGGTGGTGACGGAACGGACGCAAAAAAGAGGTTCATCGCGAAAATGCGGGGATGCCGCAAGGATGCAGGCCTTGCCGTCGGCTCGGACGGTGAGGCCCGAGCCTTCGGTGTACACCCTCGCTGCTCGGACAGTCCTCCGCGTTCGACAGGGAAAGGCCGCTGACGCGGCCCATGTATTTCATTGGCCTACGGCCGCTTCCTTGTGCGGAACTCGCCTCGAGGGTGGACACCGAAGGCTCTCCCCGCATCTGAGGCGGCGTGTTGTGAGAGCACGCGCGGCCCAGCGACCACCGCGGCGAGCCAGTGAGCTTCACCTCGCCCCGCCCAGCCGCGCCGGTTGGCTCGTCGCGACGTCGGATACCCGTTGTCGGGTTGGCGTTTCACATATCACGCAGCGCTTGCGCAGATCAGTCATCGAGCGCCTACCGCTCTCCTATCACCCGACCTCACCGCTC
>CAJYHU010000271.1 GCA_913774655.1 uncultured Luteibacter sp.
CCCACGGCAATGTCCTAGGCCGAATAATCCCAGAAGATCGGCTTCGTCAGCCTAGGCTGCCCGAAAGGTAGTTGATCTATATCCTACTCTTGGTCGCGATTCGAGTGCGAGGCATCGGATTGATGCGCCAGTTAAGCGCGCTGGCAGAATACGGCTACCGATGAGGGAACGGTGCTATGAAAACCTCTGACCATATCGAGCACTCTACTTAAGGCGGTGGATCGACGGAAGCTCGATCACGCGCTTTTGTTCGTGTGTCTCGCGATTGTAGGAATTCCCCTACAGACGCTGATAGGTTTGTAACGCACACTGCGGATAGCCAATAACGGCAAAAGGGGGGGATGCAGCGACTTCATCGCGTGGGTTGGCAGATCGCCAGCTTATGGACACTGACGTGTGGGGCGGCTCACGCCGAGAAAGTTACCTACTACTACACCGATCCGCAGGGTACGGTGTTGGCTACAGCCGACGAACAGAGAAATGTCCTGACGACGACCGATCGTCGTCCCTTCGGTCAGCAGGCCTTGGGTTCTCCGCAGCCTGGGCCAGGCTATGCGGGCCACGTCGATGATCCCGATTCCGAGCTAGTTTACATGCAAGCGCGGTACTACGACCCTGGTAATGGACGCTTCCTAAGCACCGATCCGAAGCCAACGCAACCGGGCGACCCCGCGCAGTTCGCTAGGTATACCTACGCTAACAACAACCCCGTCGTGAACATTGATCCCGATGGTCGTCGTTCTGTGGTCGCCAACGGGCAGATATTCATTCGGCCCGAAAACGGCCCCGCACCGGCCATCGGGCCCATTCCAAATAACGTGGGTGCTGTGGGATTCGGTCCATCTGATTTCTCATTTCATACATATGACGTTCGCACTTCAAGTACGTTGTCTTTGACCCAGGCGCGTGACGGATTGATGTACAACCCCACTCCGGGTCAGGATCGCCCGGCTTCGCCGGGTGGCACAAAAAATAACGTTGGCAACATCCCCATTTTGAACGGCGATAACTTCGTGCGCTCGTTCGTGGTCGCATCGCCCGACCCAGCGAAGTACTCCGACGTTGTCGTGAATTACACGATCGCAGGGGAGCATAAACTGGCTGAAGGCTACGTCATGCGCTTCGGCGAAAAAAACAGCGACGGTACGACGACGCTTCGCAGTTATGGTGAAGGAAACAACTGGCACCAGAATCCGATGTTGCAAAGTATCTGGGAGCCCCAAGTCGAGCAGACGTGGCAAAAGAACCAGCGCGATATCGTCGACAGTCAACAGCTCACGGAGTAGGCCCTTGAAAATCGCTCTTTTCTGGACTTTCGCATGCCTTGGGCTAGGGACAAGCTACGCGTCGCTCAAGATGCGATACGGTTGGTATCTCGTAAACGAAGACGCTCATTTCCTAGATGTCGGTTTCCTCATCGCCGCCAGCGTGATCGTGGTTCTGTGGGCGTTCTTCCCGAGTCGCGTGGCAACGGCAGTGGTCGCTGCGATCATGTTTTTATTTCCGCCTGTCCTTAAGAACGAAACGTTCGCCGCCATGAATGCATCGTTCGCTGTATTTTCGCTGATTCCAATCGCATTGCTTGTCGCTGCTACTCATTTTCGGCGAGTTCGGAGTTACGCGTTGCGCTAGCGGCGATTGCGCCCGTGAGTAATGAGATAAGCCGCCATTCGCGACGGGACCAGCCCATGGTGGCTTCTCCACGCTTAGCCCGCCGCGGAGTAGAATAACGGGTTAGCCAAGGCGTTCATGCCCAAGCGAAGCCAGGTGATTTAGTGAAAAACATAGTAAATTCAACATCTAGCGAGAATTCTGCACCCAAGGTGGGGTTCATTTCGCTTGGCTGCCCCAAGGCCCTCGTCGATTCCGAACGCATCCTCACCCAGCTCAAGGTCGAGGGTTACGAGATCGTGCCCAGCTATGACGCGGCTGATGCGGTGGTGGTGAACACCTGCGGCTTCATCGATTCGGCGGTGCAGGAGTCCCTCGACGCCATCGGTGAGGCGCTGCATGAGAACGGCAAGGTCATCGTCACGGGCTGCCTGGGCAAGCGCCAGGAACTCATCCGCGAAAGCTATCCGGACGTGCTGGCCATTACCGGCCCGCAGGATTACGCCTCGGTGATGAGCGCGGTACACGCGGCGCTGCCGCCCGCGCGTAACAAGTTTCTCGACCTGGTGCCCGACACCGGCGTGAAGCTCACGCCCAAGCACTATGCCTACCTGAAGATTTCCGAAGGCTGCAACCACCGCTGCAGCTTCTGCATCATCCCGTCGATGCGCGGCGACCTCGTCAGCCGGCCGGTCGACCAGGTGCTGCTCGAGGCCGAAAAGCTGGTCAAGGGCGGCGTCAAGGAATTGCTCGTCATCTCGCAGGACACCAGCGCCTATGGCGTCGACGTCCGTTACGCCGAGCGCGAATGGCGCGGCAAGGCCTACCGCACGCGGATGACCGAACTGTGCGAGGGCCTGGCCGAACTCGGCGCGTGGACGCGCCTGCACTACGTCTACCCGTATCCGCACGTCGACGAAGTAATGCCGCTGATGGCACAGGGGAAAATCCTTCCTTATCTCGATATCCCGTTCCAGCATGCCAGCCCGCGCATCCTTAAGTTGATGAAGCGTCCCGGCAACGTCGACAAGACCCTGGAACGCATCCAGAACTGGCGCCGCGAGGTGCCCGACCTCACGTTGCGCAGCACCTTCATCGTCGGCTTCCCGGGCGAAACCGACGCGGAGTTCAACGAACTGCTCGACTTCCTGCGTGAAGCCGAACTCGATCGCGTCGGCGCCTTCGCCTATTCGCCGGTCGACGGCGCCAAGGCCAACGAGCTCCCGGGCCAGATCGACGAAGAACTCAAGGAAGATCGCCTGGAACAGTTCATGGCGGTGCAAGCGGAGATTTCCGCCGCCAAGCTCCAGCGCAAGGTGGGCCGGACCATCAAGGTGCTCGTCGACGAGATCGACGCGGACGGCGCGTGGGGACGTTCGAGCGCGGATGCGCCGGAAATCGACGGCGCGGTGCGCATCGACGACGGTCAGCTGCTCAAGCCGGGTCAGTTCGTGGACGTGGTGGTGGAAGAGGCCGACGCGCACGATCTCTACGGCCGCCTGGCCTGACGTCATGCGTTACGTGGCACCCGCTCGCGATGCGCTGGAGGCTCGCGTGTGGGCGACGCCCCCGTTATCCCACTGGTCGGCTTTTGCCCCGTTGTTGCAGGGCGACGCCTGGCCGGGAGTGGATGAGCTCAACGCCTGGCTGCCTGAAGGGGCGGCCAGACGCTTCGTCCTGCAGGATCGTGACCTGCTCACCGACGGCGCCCACTACGAAGAACGCATCGCCTGCCGCGGACTCATCGCCACGCGGCCGGACAACTGGCACGACCTGTTCAACGCCCTGATCTGGATGCGCTACGACGCCCTCAAGCGCGCGCTCAACGCGCGCCAGATGACCGAGATCCAACGCATGGGGCCGCGCGAGCGGTCGCGCCCGCAGTGTGCGCTGACCCATTTCGACGAAGCGGGCATCGTGGTGCGCCTGGCCGATCCGGCCATGCTCGACGCCTGGAACCGACACGACTGGCTTGGCTTGTTCTGGACCCATCGGCAGGCGTGGTCCAGCGGCGAGGCGCGGGTCGAGGTGTTCGGCCACGCGTTGCTTGAACACGCGCTCACGCCCGACAAGCTTCTCGTCGGCAAGGCCCTGGTGGTGCTGGGTGGCGACGACGCGGTGAGCGTCTGCGCCAAGGCCATCGCGTCAGGCGCGATCCTCAACGATCCGCAGGAGTTGCGCCCCCTGCCGGTGTCGGGGGTGCCGGGATGGCACCCGCGCAGCACCGATGCGTCGTTTTATACCCTCGCGCCGTGCTTCCAGCCGTTGCGCGAGGGTCGGGTCTACCCGCCGGCGCTACGGGGCGGTTGATTCCGCGGGGATGGGGCAAGCGCCTTCCCCATCGCAGGGCGGTTTCAGATCAGGCCGAGGTCGCGGGCGGTGTCGCCGAGCAGGCTGTCATGGTCGACGCCGAGCTTACGCATGGCGTCGCGCTTCTGCCGGCTGATGGTTTTTACCGATTTGCCTTCACGGTCGGCGATCTGTTGCAGCGACATGCCGCTGACGAAGGCGCGCACCACCTCCGTCTCGCGCTGGGACAGCGGCGTGCCGGGCATCGCTACCGACTTCTCGTCCGCGTCGTTGAGGATGTCCAGCAGGGTTTCGCTCAGGTAGGTTTCGCCCTCGTGCACGGCCTTGGCAGCCAGGGCCAGTTCGTCCATCGAGGCGCGTTTGTCGACGATGCCCCGGGCGCCCTTTTTCAGCATCGAGTTGAGGGCGGCAGGGCGATTGATCATGGTCAGCACCACCACGGCGACGTCGGGGTGATGCTTGACGAGGTTGTCGATGAGGGCGAGGCCGTCGTCCTCGCGCTCGCTCGGCATGAGAAAATCCGTAATTACCACGTCGCACGGCGTGGTCTTCAGCAGTTCGAGCAGCTCTTCCGCGTTTTTCGCTTCGCCGACCAGGTTGATGTGCGCCGTCCTTAGCGCCAGGGCTCCCCCGACGAGAACGAGCGGGTGATCGTCTGCCAGAATGACATTGAGTGGCATGCCTGCGTTCTCCTTGCGTTTGCGGCGTGTCGTGATTCCGACCGATTATGCCTGCCAGGGCTCCCACTGACGAAGTTGCCGTGCTGCGATCCGTGCTGCTGTTGATTCTTCTGGCCCTGCCGCGGCTCGTCTGGGCCCTGGCGGAGGGGCCGCTGTCGGCCGAAGACACCGAATGGCTGAAGAAACATCCCGTCTGGACGGTCGGCACCTACCGTGAGGGCTACCCCCCGTTCGAGGACCTGCGCGGTGGCGAACTGGAGGGCTTGGGTCCGAATTATCTCAACGAGGTCGCGAAGCAGCTCGGCGTCACGCTCCAGACGCGGTCGTATCCCGACTGGCCGTCGCTGCTCAAGGCCCTCGCCCGGGGTGAGGTCGATGTCGCCACCACGGTCACACCCCTGGAGCAGGGCATGCCCGGCATCCGTGTTGGGGCGACTTACTTCGAATCGCTCCCGGCGCTGACCGAGCGTCACGATGGCCCGCCTATCCACCGGCCCGGCGACCTGCGCGGCAAGCGGCTGGCGGTCCACGCGGGGTATTTCGACATGCAGGCGTTGCGGCGCGAACTGCCCGATACCACCCTAGTTGAGACCGGTTCCACCGTGGATGCCCTCGAACGGGTGCGGTCAGGGGACGTTGCCGCGTATCTCGACAACCCGTATTCGGCGCGCGAGTTCGTTTCCCGCCTCGGGCTGGGCGACGAGCTCGCCGTCGGCGCGCCGCTGGCGCTACCGATCAGCGCCCTGGCCTTCGCCGTCCCCGACGCACGGGCGCCGATCGGCCGGGCGATCGACCACGCCCTCGGCGAGCTGACCGCCGCCGACCACGGGCGGCTGAGGGCCCGCTGGGTAGGGCGCGAGATCGCGCCACGGCCCCGTGTCGGCGGCATTCCGCTCAGCGAGAAGGAAAAAGCCTGGCTGCATGACCTGCCACCGCTCCGGCTCGGCGTCGACCCCAGCTACGTGCCTTTCAGCCTTTTCACCGGCCAGGGTGAGGCCGAGGGCCTGGCGCTGGATTACGTCCGCGAGATCGCCGCCGAACTGGGCGTGCGCGTAGTGCAGGTACCGAGCGACGACTGGGCGGGCACGGTCGCACGCGTCAAGCGTGACGAGGTCGACCTCGTGGGTGCGATCAACCCGCAGAGCACGGTCGCGCCCGATCTCGAGGCCAGCGTGCCTTATCTCGATTTCCCGATAATGATCGTCACCCGCGAAGGTGCGCCCACGCTGGCGGGCAGCGACGACCTCGCCGGCAAGACCGTGTTCGGCAATACCTCGCGCGCGCCGATCCGGCGCCTGCTCGAGCGCATCCCCGGCGCGCGCATCGTCGGCGTCTCCACCGAGTCCGATGGACTCAGCCGGCTGGCGGCGGGGGAGGGTGACGCCTTCGTCGGCAACCTCGCGTCGATCGATTACCTCATCCGGGGCCACTACCTGGGGCGGCTCAAGGTCGCCGCTCCCACGGGCGAGAGCGAAGCCATCGCCATCGGCGTGCGCAAGGGGCTCGCGCCGCAGCTGCTGCCCCTGGTCAACCGCGTGCTGATGAACCTGTCGACCCACCGGCAGCAGGAGATCCGCAACACGTGGTTCGCATCGCATTACGTCGTAGGCCCCACCTGGCGCGAGGTCGCCGGGCGCGTGGCGCCGTTCGTGGCTCTGCTGCTGATCTCGCTCATCGCGATCAGCTACGCCTACCTCAACCTGCGTCGCGAGACCCGTCGCCGCGAGCGCACCGAGCGTCGCCTCGCCGACGTCACCGCCCATGTGCCCGCGGTGGTTTACGAAGCGGTGCGCCGCCCCGATGGCCGCTACACGATGACCTGCGTCGGCGGCGATCCGATGGGCATCCTTGGACTCGAGCCCGGCCAACTGCTGACCGACGGCGAGGCGATGCTCGCCCCCGTGCCGGCCGACGAACGCGCGCGCATGCGCGACGCGTTCGAGCGCTCGGCGCGCGAGCTGACCCCGCTGCACGTCACCGTGCGGGCCCAGATCGGCGGCCGCACCCGATACCTCAGTTCCGACGCGGTCGTACTCGCCGCCGCGGACGGCACGGTGCATTGGAACGGCTACTGGGTGGACGTCACCGCGCAGGAGTTGGCCTCCCGCGGCCTCGCCCATGCCAGGGACGAGGCCGAAGCCGCCACGCGCGCCAAGAGCGATTTCCTGGCCACCATCAGTCATGAAATCCGCACACCCATGAACGGGGTGATCGGGTTGCTCGACGTGCTCGAGCGCACGCCACTGGACGACGAACAACGACGCATGGTCGCCACCATCGAGCACTCCGCCGAGGCGCTGCTGCACATCCTCGACGACGTGCTCGATTTCTCGAAGATCGAGGCCGGTCACCTGACGCTTGACCCGCGCCCGGCCGACCTGCGCGCCATCGTCGAGGGCGCCGTGGCGATCATGGCCGGGCAGGCGCAGGTGAAGGGCCTGCAACTGGACACCCGGATCGATCCGGCGGTCGCGCCGGCCTTGCTGATCGACGACGGGCGTCTGCGCCAGGTGTTGCTCAACCTGCTTGGCAACGCGATCAAGTTCACGGCCAAGGGCGGCGTGAGCGTGGCCGTGCAGGTCGACGAACACCTGGGCACGCGGCAGCGCCTCTCGATCGCCGTGAGCGACACGGGCATCGGCATTCATGCGGCCAAGCTGCGCCACGTCTTCGCGCCGTTCAGCCAGGCCGAGTCCACCACCACCCGCCGGTTCGGCGGCACCGGCCTGGGGCTGGCGATCTCGCGCCGGCTCGTCGAGCGCATGGGCGGGCACATCGCCATCGACAGCGAGCCGGGGCGTGGTACGCGGGTGTCGGTCACCCTCGAACTGACAGTGACCGACGCGCCCGACGCGGCCCTGCCGACGCCCACGGTGCCCGTCGCCTATGCCGAGCCGCGCGCGGACGCGCGGATCCTGCTCGCGGAAGACCACCCGGTCAACCAGGAACTCGTCCGCGTGCAACTGCGCCTTCGCGGCTACGACTGCGACGTGGTCGACGACGGCGTCGCCGCGTTGGAGGCCCTGGACCGGCAGCGCTATGACCTTCTGCTGGTGGATTGCCACATGCCGCGGATGGACGGCTACGCGGTAGCCCGCGAAGTGCGCCGGCGGGAAGCGGATGGCACCCGCCGGATGCCCATCATCGCGATGACCGCCGACGCCCGACTCGACCAACGCGACGTCTGCCTGGCGGCCGGCATGGACGACCTGCTCGGCAAGCCGATCCGCCTTGAGGCGTTCCACGCCGCGGTGGCGCGCTGGCTGCACCGCGATGAGGCGCCGCTGCCCACCATCGACATGCCGCGCATGCGGCGAGCCTTCGGCTCCGACGACAACGTGGTCAGCGTGATTCGCGCGGGGGTGGCGACCACGCGGGAGGCCCTGGCACGTGTGCCCGACGTGCTGGAGCGGGCCGAGCCCAACGAGGTCGCCGGCTGGGTCCATCACGTGCTGGGCGGGGTGAATATCTTTGGCGTCTCCGACGTGGGCACGCGCGGCGAACGCCTGGAGCGCGCCCTGCGCGACGGGCAGCCGCTCGACGTCATGGAGGCCCGCGCGTTCGCCGACGCGGTCGGTGTGTTCGCCGAGGGGTTGTCCCGCTTCGCGGATCGGCTGACGTCGCCGACCTAGCCCTGCGTCAGGCGTAGTCCACCGCGATGACCGCGAAGCGGGTGCGCCCACCGGGCAGTTCCGCTTCGAACTCGTCATCGACCTTCTTTTTCAGCACCGCGCGCGCCAGCGGGGAATCGATGCTGATCCATCCCAGCCGGGCGTCGGTCTCGTCCGGGCCCACGATGCGGTAACGCACGATGTCGCCGGTGTCGATGTTTTCCAGTGCCATCGTGGCCCCGAAGAACACGGCATCGCGTTGGGCCGGCGCCGCCTCCACCACCTTCAACTGGGGAATCCGCTTGCTCAGGTAACGTGCGCGACGGTCGATCTCGCCGAGCTGCTTCTTGCGATAGATGTATTCGGCGTTTTCCGACCGGTCGCCCTCGGCGGCGGCGGCCGCGAGGGCCTTCACCACCTCGGGCCGGACGGTGTGCCACAGGTGGTCGAGTTCGGCCTTGAGCCGTTCGAAGCCGTCGCGGGTGATGATCGCGGTGGACGACGGCGAAGGAGGGCGCCAACGGCTCACGAGGCGGCTCCCGGAGACTGGTCGAGTAGGTGGAGCATGGTTTCCAGGTCGTTGATGATGGGATGGTCCGCGTAGTCGCGCCGCAGCGCTCGGGCGAGTTCCGCCGCGCGCGCCGGCTCGCCGAGCCCTATCCACGTGCGCACGGCGAGAAGCCCGTAATGCGGGGCGCCCGCGTCGTGGGGCCAGGTGCGCAGGTACCCGGTCGCAAGGTGGAGGGCCAGGCGCGCCATGCCGCCATGGGCGGCCGTGTCCGCCAGCGGTCCGCAGGTGGCCGGGGCATCGGGAAGAAACGACGGATCGACCTGCATCGCGTCGCTCACCACGCCCAGCGCGCGTCGCGTCTCACGCTGGACGACGAGCGCCGCGATCCAGATCTGCGCGTGCACGAGCAGTTCGGCGGTGCGTCCCTGGGCGCGCAGCAGTTCGCGGTACCGCTGGTGCAGGGGCGCCGGGGCCAGGCCGTCGCGAAGGCGTTCGGTGAGTAGGCCGGTCGCCGCCTGGATATCGTCGACGGCTAGGTGGTTCACCTGCCGCAGCAGCAGCGCATCGTCGTCGGTATGCAGCGCGTGGTGCAGCGCTTCGGCTTCCGGGCGGTAGCCCAGGTCCGCGTGGCGATGATGGATGAGCGCGCCCATCAGGTGGAAGTTGTAGACCGTGAGGTAATTGGCGACCGCGAAATAGGCGAGCATGCCGAAAAACCGGGGTCCGTGGTCGTCCATGGCCGCCTGCGCGCCGCTCTGCAGCAAGCTGGTGACGACGACCACCGCGAACAGCGCGACGTACTGCCCGCCGAGCCGTCCGATGATGGCGAACCATGTCAGCGGGTTGAGCGCGGTCAGCACGCCGTCGAACGCCATCGACATCGTGATCGCCGGCAACACGAACGCCAGGGCGATGGCAACCAGGAACCCCGGTATCCCCAGCCACAGCGTGGCGAGCACGCCTAGCGCCGTCCCCGTGAGCTGCACCAGCACCAGGGCCAGGCCCGCACGGTCGCCGGGTTCGAGTGCGAGTTCCGGCGGCTCGGCGTAACCGTCCGCGCTGCGGCGCAGGCAGGCGAACGCGTAGGCGTAGATGGCGATCCAGCCGATGGCGGTGATGATGAGTCGCGCGCCGGGAAAGAACGCGATCGCTTCGAATAGCGTTATCGCCAGCACGGTCACCGGCGCCGACCCGTGCAACGGGTAGCGGAAGCCGGTGCGGATACGTTCGGCGAAGGGGGTATCCGGGTCGGCCAGGATGACGCCCATCGTCAGCGCTTTCCCCCGAAAAGGCTGCCGAGGATCCCGCGCACGATCTGCTGTCCGGCCCGTGTGCCGGCGGCGCGAACCATCGACTTGGCCGCGGTTTCGAGCATGCCCTGGCGGCGCGAGGTGCCTAGCACGGCGTCGCGCAACGCGTCGGACCAGGGGGCCCCGCCAGCGTCTTTCTTGCCCTCGCGCGTCACCGGTGGCGCCGCGGGATCGAGTTTGTCGCGCGCACGCGCGGCCAGGCGTTCTTCCGCCGATTCGCGGTTGACGGGCGTGTCGTACTTGCCGCCGACCGGCGAACGTGAGCGCACGGTCGCTCGTTCGTCGGGCGTGATGGCACCGATGCGGCATGTCGGCGTGGACACCAGCACCCTGCGCACGGGAGAGGGCACGCCACCCTCGCCGAGCGTCGAGACCAG
>CAJYHU010000272.1 GCA_913774655.1 uncultured Luteibacter sp.
GTGCCGAGCAGCCGCAACGCATCGCCGCGATAGACCCGCAGGCGCCGGCCGGCGAGGTCCAGCCGCGCGGTGTGTTCGGCCGCCAGCAATGGCGCGTAACCGAGCAGGCGGCCGTCGTCGTCTCGCGCGAGAACCACGTGCGGCGCGGTGCCGTCCCGACGCCCGGCCACCTCGTAGTCGAGCCAGTCCGGATGCTGCACGATGCTGCTGGCGGCGTCGGGGCGTTCGGCCACCGACGCCATCGCATCGCGCGACGCGCGCAGGTCGTCCAGCGTATCCAGCGTGTGGCAGATCATGGCGTGGCCTTCGCGGCCGCCGTCCGCCCATGCGACAGCAGACGCGCAACAAAGCGTCCCGGCGGCCCGAGCCGACGGCCGATGCCGTCCATGAGCCGAAGGTCGTCGGCGGTCCAATAACGCACGAGACCACTGCCGGGCACGTAGACGAGCATGAACACCAGGGCGCCGGCGAGGAACCCCCATCGTGACGGCGTCACGCCGGTCGCGATCCAGGCAGCGGCGGTGGCCGCCAGCCCCACGCCGAGCAGGCGCGTCATCGATGCCAGGGGCAGGCCACCGCGCGTCGCCTTGCGCAGGTAATGCACCGCGAGCACCATCTCGACCACGCGGGTGCCGGCGTAGGTCAGCACGGCACCGGGAAGCCCGAACGTCGGTACCAGGGCGACGCCGAGCAACGCGTTGGCGAGCAGCGACACCACCGCGATGCGCACGCGGTCGTCCTGTCGATCCACCACGGTCTGGAAAGCGGCAATGCCGTTGCCGATCAGCAACAGGCCGCCGAGCACGAGCGTCGCCTCGATCGCGGGAATGGCCGCCAGGTAACGCTCGCCGTACATCAGCCGCACGATCTGCGGCGTGGTGACCACGCCCAGGCCGGCGATCGCGATGCCCATCGCCCAGTAGAAACGCGTGGCTTCGGAAAGAAACCTCGCCGCGCGCGCGGTGCCGCTCTCGCCGAAGGTCTTGGCCATGTAGGGCAACAGCGTCGAGGTCAGGCCGACGGAAAACAGTTGCACCGCACCGCGCGTAAGGGTGCCGGCGATGGCGAAGTAGCCCACCGCGACCGGGCCGGCGAAGGTCGTCAGCAGAAACACCTCGATCGTGCCCACGCGGAACGACCCCATCACCACGAGGGCCGCGGTCAGGCGCAGGTGACGGGTCACCCGCGCCGCCATCGCCGCCGGCACGGCGCCGGGCTCGAACGGGAGGCAGCAGCGGCGATACACCATGCGATTGACGAGGTTCAGCGTCAGGCAGGCCACGGCGAACAACGCCACGAAGGCCAGCAGGCCCAGATGGCACATCGACGCCATGAGCACCCACAGCAAGCTGGCGAATCCGCCGACCACGGTCGCCACGGCTTCGGGTTCGAAGCGTTCCTGGCCCTTGCCGATGGCGACGAGCATGGAGTAGTTGGCCTTGGCCACCACGGCGATCGCCACGAGCGCCGCGACGGCCAGGCCGTCATCGCCCCACTCCGCCGGCCGCACGATCGCGGCACCCGCCACGAACAGGCCGAGTACCCCGCACGAACTCCAGGCCTGCAGCCGCGAGAAGCGCGCCGCGAGATGCGAGGCGAGTGCGGGATCGCCCATCCCGTCCGCCTCGGCGATGAACTTGGTCGATGACGTCGTGAGCGCGTGGTTCGAACAGACGATGAGCCAGCCGCAGAGCCACACCGTGAACGCGTAACGGCCGAAATCGGTTGGACCCAACGCGCGGGCGATCCACACGCTCATCAGCAGGCCGAGCGCGTACTCGACATAGGTCGACACGGTCACGATGCCCACGCTACGCATCACGGCCAGGCGCCGGTTCATGGCGCGCGTCCCGCACCCGGCGGTTGGTGCATCATCCACTGCGCCACGCCCGCGCCACGGTTGTTCCAGTTGAAGCGTCGCAGGGTGTCGCCGATCGCCGCGCACGCAGGGGCGTACGACGACGCGATCGCCTCGAAGCGCTTGCGGAAGGTCGCCGCCTGCGCGGCGTCGTGCGCAAAGTAGTATGCCGCCGCGACCGGAAGGCCCAGTTCCACCGTGTGACCGTCGCTGTACCAGCCTTCGGACGCCTGGATCCTGACCAGCGCCGCCGGGGGCGCCGTCGACGACGACCAATACCATGCGATCTGCCCGTTCGGGCCGGAGCATCCGTTGCGCCAGTCGTGCGGCGGCACGAGCCGGTCCGGATCGATCCATCCGTAGCGTTCGAGGTAGAGACCGAAGCCCACGATCATGTCGGGAATGCGCGGATCTTTCGTGACCAGCCACGCGTGCCAGAGGCCGTCGATGATGTTCTCGCTCATCCACGGCGACGCGCCGCGGACATCGTCCTTGCCGCCGCGGTCGTTCTCGTGCACGTTCCAGCTGTTGCGCCACGAGCCGTCGTCGCCGAGGCCGTCCGGGTTGGCCGCCTGGTGCGCCTGCAACCAACCCACCCGCTCCCGCACGCGACGCAGGTAGAGCGGGTCGCCGGTCAGTTCAAACGCGGCGACGGTTTCCACCAGGCCGAGGCCGGCCAGCCGCTCGGTGAAGTAGTCGTCCGGGTGGCGATACGGTCCCGGGGCGCCGTTCCACCCGCCATTGGCCCACAACGTGGCCATCTTCGTCACGAGCGCGGCGTCGTGCATGCTGTCGTCGCCGGTGAGCGCCACCGCCAGCACGATGGGCTCGATGTACACATACTTTACGTCGCACGGTTTGCCGTCCGGCATCCATCCGCCTGCGCAGGTCGGGCTTGCCGGCGCCCCCTCGCGGCGCAGACCCGCCATATACCAGCGATAGCTCGCTTCGGCCGCGTCGAGGTAATCGGCCCGGCCCGTGCGCACGTAGGCCTTGAACAAGGTCGAGGGTCGGTCGAACAGCCAGGCGGTGGTGTCCTTGTCCGGCAGCGCCTTGGCCCAACGGAACTGGCCATCCACGTAGGCCGCGTAGGCCTCGCCCGGTGCCGCGACACGTTGGGGCCCGGCGATGAGCGAACGGGTAAGCCATTCGGGCGTGAGCGTGGCAAGGGCGGCGGCGTGACCGTCGATCACCCCCTGCGCAAACGGCCAGGCGGGACGCGATGACTCGCGCCGCGCATCCAGGAGGAAGTAATAGCGCCCCGGTGGGCCGCGGAACTGCGCGCGCACCGCGCGCCACCCACCGTCGCCCACATGCCAGGCCAGCATCGGCGTAACAGCGGCGGGTACCTCCGCGCCTTTCGCGTCGACGATCCGGACCATCCCGGGGTCGCGCAGACGTCCGGGGGGCAGCGGGATGCCGACCGACACGGGCAGGTCGTCGCCCTGCCCCGCGCCGCGGGTCACCTCGATCCGCTGGTCCGCCGGCAAGCGCTCCACCGAGCGCGCCCCCCATGAGCCCGCCAGCGACGCGAGGGCAAGCACGCCGCCCAGCACGAGCAGCGCCCGGCGCGAGGCGACGACGGGTGGCCCTGCGGTGACGTGCCGGTCACGCCGGTGGACGGCCGTCGACCTCATGCGGCGGACACCTGAGGTCGTCGCGATGCGACCAGATGATGCTCCCAATCCAGCGCGGTGCGCACGATGAAATCGAGGTCGTCGTGACACGGCTGCCAGCCGAGCACCTGGCGCAGGCGATCGCTGCGTGCGATGAGCATGGCGATGTCGCCCGGGCGACGCGGCAACTCGACCACGTTGAGCGCATGGCCGCCCACCCGGGTGACCGCGTCGATGACCTCGCGCACGCTGTAGCCATGGCCGTAGCCGCAATTGAGCGTCAACGACGCACCGCCGTCGCGCAGGTGGTCGAGCGCGCGCAGGTGCGCGGCGGCCAGGTCGTCGACGTGGATGTAATCGCGAATGCCCGTGCCGTCGGGCGTGGCGTAGTCGGTGCCATAGATCGCCACGCGGTCGCGCTTGCCCACGGCATGCTCGCAGACCACCTTGACCAGCAATGTCGCGTGCGGCGCGGAATGACCGATACGGCCCAGCGGATCGCAACCGGCCACGTTGAAATACCGAAGGATCACGTGCCGCATCGCCCCCGTGGCTGACCAGTCGCGCAGCATGGTCTCCGACATCAACTTGGAGCTGCCGTAGGGGTTGGCCGGGCGTGTCGGCGTATCCTCGTCGGCCACGCCATCGTCGGTGTTGCCGTAGACCGCCGCGGTGGATGAGAAAATGAACTTGTCGACGCCGGCCGCGGCGCAGCTGGCCAGGAGGTTGCGGGTGTTGCAGGTGTTGTTGTCGTAGTAACGCAGGGGATCGCAGACCGACTCCGGCACCACCGTGTGCGCGGCGAAGTGAAGCACCGCGTTCACCCGCCAGGTGTCCAACGTGCGCGCCACCAACGCGCGGTCGCCGACGTTGCCCTCGACGAAGATCGCCGCGGGATGCACCGCCTCGCGAAACCCCGTCGACAGGTTGTCGATCACCACCACGCGGTCGCCTCGGGCGACCAGTTGCTGAACCGTATGGCTGCCGATGTAGCCGGCGCCGCCCGTCACCAGAACCGTGTTCATGCCGCCCCCTCCGTGATGCCGCACGGGAAATTGCGTGACATCCACCGGCCGATGCCGTCGACGAGCCGCGAACGGTCGCCGCTGAGGATGTAGGTGTGATCGGTTTCCGCCGCGTAATGGGTGGTGACGGCGGGATGGTCCATCACCTTGCCGAAACACTCGCGGAACTGCCGCGCATGATTGAAGACATCGCTGATACCGCCGGAATACACCAGGTAGAGCTTCATGCCACGCTCGACCATGCCAGCGAAGTCGGCGGTGACCTCGTCTCGTGGCGCCGGTGCCACGGCGAAGATCGGCTCGGGCGCCACGGCGACGCCACGGTCCCGTGTGCGTCGCCGGAACAGGCGCATCCAGCGGGCCGGGTCTGCCATTCGCGGCACATAGCGGCGCAAGCGATAGCCATGCGTGCGGTAGGCGTAGCCATCGAGGAAGACGGCGCCCGCCACGCGCGGGTCGGTCGCAGCGACGGTGTGCGCGTTCTGCGCGCCGGAGCACAGCCCCACGAGCACGAAGCGATCGCATCCGGCAAGCTCCGCGAGCAGCGCCATGGCGTCGGAAAGGTCGGCGCAGACCTGTTGCGTCCGCGTGAGGCCGCCGCCGGCCGCGCCGCTGTCGCCGAGCGTGGAGAGGTCGAAACGCAGGCTCGGGTAGCCGGCCGCATTGAGGCGCCGCGCCATGTCCACGTGCAGGCGGAACGGGCCGATGCGGTGCACGAGTCCGGCATTGACCACGATGACGCCCACGTTCGACCGGCTGCCCTCGGGTAGCCCGGCGATGCCGATCAGGTGCCGGGCGCGCCCGAAACGATGTGCGTGTTCGCGAATCACGCGGCCGCCTCCAGGTGGGTGGTGACGGCATGGATCAGGGGGTGCGAAAGAATCGCGCTCTCCAGGCGCCCGAGGTCGTCCCACGTCGTGGGATGGTCCAGCGCGACCACGCGTGTCGCCGCCGCGGACGACGGCGACCGGGCCGATTCGATGAACAGCGTGGGCACGGCGGGTGTGTCGATGCGCAACGCCGAGAGCTGCGATCGCAAGCGATCGCTCACGTCGAAGCCGAGCCACTGGCCGGCGACATCGGCGTGCCCGCGGGGACGGGTGAAGCGGCCCGTATCCTCGCGCAAGGCCGCCTGAAGATGGTCCAGGCGCGCGACGTGCGCGGCGCCGTCGAGCACGGCATCCCAGCCGACCACCTCGACGAATCGCGCGGCCGGCGCGCACATCGCGACGGTCGCGCCAAGCCGCGCGCCGAACGCGAAGATCGGAAGAGCACACGTCTGAAATCCAGTCACTGGCACCTATCTCGTATGCCGTCTTCTGCTTGAAAAGGGGGGGGGGGGGGGGGGGGGGGGGGGGGGGGGGGG
>CAJYHU010000273.1 GCA_913774655.1 uncultured Luteibacter sp.
CTTACTTCCGAAAGACGTCCATCGACGTAGGAGGCATCGATTCGCACGCTCTGTCCCTGCAGTCGCGCCGCATCGAAGCTCACCTCGTCCAGAAGACGCTCCATCACCGTCGACAGCCGCCGCGCCCCGATGTTCTCGGTGCGCTCGTTGACGTCGAACGCAATGCTGGCCAGGCGCGTGATGCCGTCAGGCGTGAACTCCAGCGTCACGCCCTCGGTCGCCAGGAGCGCCTGGTACTGCTTGACGAGCGAGGCGCGCGTCTGCGTCAGGATGCTCTCGAAGTCGGCCACCGACAGCGACTGCAATTCGACGCGGATCGGGAAGCGCCCCTGCAGCTCCGGAATGAGGTCGCTCGGCTTGCTCAGGTGGAAGGCGCCGCTGGCGATGAAGAGGATGTGGTCGGTGCGCACCACGCCGTACTTGGTGGTGACGGCCGTGCCCTCGACCAGCGGCAGCAGGTCGCGCTGCACGCCCTGGCGCGACACGTCGGCCCCCTGCGCCTCGCTGCGCGTGGCCACCTTGTCGATCTCGTCGATGAAGACGATGCCGTTCTGCTCGGCGTTGGCGATGGCCTGGGCACGCACGTCCTCCTCATTGAGCAGCTTGCCCGCCTCCTCGTCGGTGAGCAGGCGCAGCGCCTCGGCGATCTTGAGCTTGCGGGTCTTGCGCTTGCCCTGCCCGAACTGGCTGAACATGCCCTTGAGCTGCTCGGTCATTTCCTCCATGCCGGCCGGGCCCATGATCTCCAGCGGCGCGCGCACGTCGGCGACCTCGATCTCGATCTCCTTGTCGTCCAGCTGCTTCTCGCGCAGCTTCTTGCGGAAGGCTTGGCGCGTGGCGTTGGCGCTGTCGCCGATGGCGCGGCCCTCGGGATCACGCGCGGCGGGCAGCAGCACGTCGAGGATGCGTTCCTCGGCCGCATCCTCGGCCCGCATGCGCACCTTGGCGCTCTCGGCCTCGCGGGTCTGTTTGACCGAGATCTCGGCCAGGTCGCGAATGATCGAATCGACGTCCTTGCCGACGTAGCCGACCTCGGTGAACTTGGTGGCCTCGACCTTGATAAAGGGTGCATCGGCCAGGCGCGCCAGCCGCCGGGCGATCTCGGTCTTGCCTACGCCCGTGGGCCCGATCATGAGGATGTTCTTGGGCGTGATCTCGTGGCGCAGCTTGTCGTCGACCTGCTGGCGGCGCCAGCGGTTGCGCAGCGCGATGGCCACGGCACGCTTGGCCTGCGGCTGGCCGACGATGTGGTTGTCGAGTTCGGAGACGATTTCCTGGGGGGTCATGGACATGGGTGGGCCTGTCAATTCCTGGAGGCGGGATCGGACTTCCATACGCGAAGAACGCGAAGGTTCCGCGAAGGACGCGAAAGGGAAATCCAGAGATTCAAGGTGGCCGTCCTTCGCGAACTTCGCGTGGCTTTCGCGTTCTTCGCGTCTGGACGGCCGTGTTGGCTACAGCGATTCGACCGTGTGGTGCATGTTGGTGTAGATGCACAGCTCGCCCGCGATCTCGAGCGACTTCTTCACCACCTCGTGCGCCGGCAGATCGGTGTTGTCGATCAGCGCCTTGGCCGCCGACTGCGCATAGGCACCGCCCGACCCGATGGCCACGATGCCGCCTTCGGGCTCCAGCACGTCGCCGTTGCCGGTGATGATGAGCGAAGTGCTCGCGTCCGCCACCGCCAGCATGGCCTCGAGCCGGCGCAGCACGCGGTCGGTGCGCCAGTCCTTGGTCAACTCGATCGCTGCGCGCGCGAGGTGGCCCTGGTGCTTCTCGAGCTTGGCCTCGAAGCGTTCGAAGAGGGTGAACGCATCGGCCGTGGCGCCCGCGAACCCCGCCAGCACCTTGCCGTGGTAAAGCCGGCGCACCTTGCGGGCCGACCCCTTGATGACGATGTTGCCGAGCGTGACCTGCCCGTCGCCGCCGATGGCGACCTGGTCGCCATTGGGGGTCTTGCGGCGCACGCTGACGATGGTGGTTCCGTGAAACTGTTCCATCGGAGCCACATGGGGCCACGCGGCGCACTTGCAAGGGGCACGCCGGCGAACCCGCGCCGGCCGCGCCGTTCAGTGGCGCGGGCTGAGCAGGGCGTGGTCGGCTACGCCGGCAAGACGGAACAGGGCGAGCAGCAGCCGATGCACGTCCACCAGTTCGACCCGTTGGCCGCGCGCGTCGCGCGCCATCACCCAGGTCAGCAGCGCACCGACGCCGGCGAAATCGGCCCGCACCAGCGCGGCGCACGAAATGGCGGGCGCCTGCGCCTCGGCGAGTTCGGCATCGAGCCGCTGCCACAGGCCTGCGCCATCGCCCACCAGTTCGCCCGACAGACGCGCGTGGCGCGCCTGCGGCAGATCGTCGGCGGGGGCCTCGTCGACGATGCGCAGCCCGCCGGGACGGCTGTGCCGCGGCGGATCGAGCGAAGCGTACTGTCCGACGGGTTCCTCCCATGCGGGCGGCGACACCTCGTAGGTGATGCAGTAGTTGAGCGCGACCAGTTCGAAGTCCTCGCCCAGATGCATGGCGCGCAACACGGCCAGGTACAGCTGCCACCAGGCGAGGTCGGTGCTGCGGTCGGTCAGCGGCGTGGCTTCGGCCAGGACGCCGATCAATCGCTCCGCGCCTGCGAAGCGCAGCTGCACGGGCGAACTGCCCCAGTGCGAGAACAAGGTCGCCAAAGGCGCCACCGCGGCGGGATCGATGCGGGTCAGCGCGCGCCAGTCGATGCGCCACACGGCACCTGCGCGCGACAGGGCCTGGGTCAGCTCGACCAGCCCGTCGCGGCCCAATTCGGCAGGGCAATACCAGTCGACGCCGCCCTCCGCCGCGCCCTCGGCGCCGGCCTGGACGTTGCGCGCCAGAAGTCGAAGCGACACCCATTCGGGTGCCGGTCGCTTGAAGCGCTGCGCGTAGCGCGTGCTGGCGGCGCCGAATTTCTCGGCGTCGCCCGTGGCACGGTACAGGTCGAGCAGGGCACGCCAGGTGTCGTCATGCTCGGCATGGGGGCCGCTGCCTGCCACGGCCTGCAGCAGGATGGCCTCGGCGCCCACGTCGTCACCGTGCGCGAAGCGGATGGCGGCCTCGTCCAGCGCGGTCTCGGCGGCCAGCTGCGAAATGACCGGCGCCGCAGGCTCGGACTCGCCCTGCAGCGGAGGCGGCGCACCGGGTGCGGTGTCGGCATAGGCCCGCGCATGCTGGGCCGCCAGCGGATCGGGCGCCGAGCCGGTGTCGACCGCCGCCTCCTCGCCCTGCGGACGCCCCTTCCACCACTGC
>CAJYHU010000274.1 GCA_913774655.1 uncultured Luteibacter sp.
CGCGCCCCGGTGGCGATTCCGTCCGGTGGAACGCGACGGCCAGGCGGTGGCCGCAAGGGCGCACATGAGCCTGCGCATCGTCGCCAAACGGGAATCGCCGGAGAGCGACGCCTACGTGGCCCGGATCGCCGGCGCCAGCTTTGGCGAAGACAACGGCGATACCGAGCGGCTGACCTACGCCGAGCGCTCACCCCCGGCGTATCCCATGAACGCCGCCTCGGCGGGCGTGTTCGGCACGGTCTACCTCGTGCTTCGCGTGGGGCACGACGGCAAGGTGCAGGATGCCGCGGTCGAACAGGTGAACCTGGGCGTGGCCGCGTCGGACAACGACATGAAGGTCTGGCGCAAGGTGCTCGCGATGCCCGCGCTGCATGCGGCCCGGTCGTGGACCTTCCACCCGCCCACCCAGGGAGTCCACGCGAACGACCCCACCTACGTCGCGCGCGTGCCCGTCTCCTACCAGCTCAGCCGCGGTGCCCGTCCGGACGATGCCTACGGCACGTGGCAGGCCTATGTGCCCGGCCCGAAAGAACCCGTAACGTGGTTGAAAGACGACGGCAGCACGGCCGACGCGCTTCCCGACGACGGGCTCTATCTGGTCAACAGCGGTTTGACCCTAACCACGCCGATCGAAAACGGCTGATCCCGTTCTCTGCGCGCGTGTGGCCCCGGTCGCCCGGGGCCACACGGCGTACCGCTTACTTCTTCGTGTAGGACAGCCAGGCATTGGCCAGGTTGGTGGCGTTCACCGAACCCAGGCCGGATGCGAAGCTCCAGCCCGGGCGGGCCGCGAACGCTTCGGTCTTGGCCGAGTACGACTGCGGGTTCGCATCCATGCTCGTCAGGCCGATCTGGATCGGGAAATACCCCAGGCCCGTGTTGTACTGCGGAAGGTCCGCCACGAAGTAGCAGTTGCTCAGGATCGGGTCGTCATCGCCCAGGCCCTGCGCGCAGTTGGTCGCGATCGATCCGCGCGTGACGTTGTGGAACACGCATGACTGCGTGCCGTCGTTGCCGTTGTCGGCGTTGCAGGCCTTCAGCGCGTCGGTCGGGCCGCTCGTGGGCGAACCGTATTCCTTGGCCGCCAGCGCGTAGAGCGTCGGCGCCGCGTTGCCCTGCATCTGGCTGCGTCCGGCGCCGGCCAGCTTCTGGTCGACCAGCGCCTGGATGCCGGCGAACATCGGTGCGGCCAGCGACGTGCCGCCGGAGAGGCTTACCGGGCCGGAGAAGTTCGACGTGCACGGATAGGCCGCGGTGCACACCACCACCCAGGTGTGCGCGCCGTAGGCACCGGCAAACAGCGACACGTCGGGCACGTCACGCGACTGATCCTTCTGCGCGTTGTACACCAGCTTCTGCCACGACGGCTTGCGCACGACGCCCGAGGGCCCGCCCGAGCCGGCTTCGGACGTCGCGTAGACGCCGTTGGGATCGAACTTGAACTGCTGCTGGCAGAACTTCACCGTGGAGTTGAAGCCCATCGACTTCGCCGCCACCTCGTTGCCGCACGACTGGTTCCACGGGATTTCCGGCACGTAACCCAGGGCGGTGCCCAGGGTCGGGTCGGTCATCTTGCGGAAGTACTTGCTCGTGGTGTTGTCGAGCACGTCGGCGGTGTCGTTGCCGCCCACCACGGTGACGTGCGACGAGGTACCGAATGCGTTGGCGCTTACCGCGCTCGGGCGGGCGCCCTGGTAGGAGGTCGGCGAATTGAGGCCGCCGTTGAAGTCCGGGTTGGAGCCGGAATCGCCGGAGGACACAAACACCGAGATCCCTTCGGCGTCGGCCTGGGCCCACATCGCGTCGATGGCCTGCTTGCTGGCCAGGTCGATCGCGTCTTCACCGTAGCCGTAGCTGACGCTGATGATGTCCGGGCGGCTGGCGCTGGCGTTCACCAGGTTGGCCGAGGCGATGAACGCACCACCGAAGAAGTTGGTGGTGGTGGCGTTACCCTTGGCGTCGGCGTCGGAACAGATCGCCGCCACGATATGCGCGGCCGGTGCCACGGCGGCGGACCATTCCACGTCGAGCAGGGTTTCGTCGAAGTCGTATTGCTGGTTGTCGACGGTGTTCGGATCGAGGCAGTTGGTCGGGCCCGACGGCGGTGCCGGATTGATCTGGGTGAACGAGCCGTTGTATTTGTCCAGGTGGAACGTCTGCATGAAGTTGGCATAGTCGGCGTCCACCATATTGGCGACGTCGACCACGGCGATGGTCACGCCCTTGCCGGTGAAGCCGGCGGCTCGCAGCTTGTCGATGCCGTACATCGCCGAGATGTCGCCCGGCACGAGGCCGCGTGCGGCGGTCGGGAACTGCACGGCATCGGTGTGCACGCCGCTGGCGGACGTCGCCGGTGCCTTCGCCGCGTTCGCCGCCAGCTGGAACATGCCACTCTGCGCGTTGAAGCTGGCCAGGCGCGGCGCGATGTGCTGCGGCATGGGCTTGTTGTCGTTCAGGCCCATCACGCCCGCGATCACCGGCTTGAGGGCGGTGGGCACGCTGATGTTGCTGTCATTGGACCGATGCACCTTGCCGCCGATGGTGTACGCCACTTCGTTCGTGCCGAAGGCGGCACGAATCTGCGCCACGGTGCCGGTGAAGTCGATCTGCGTCTTGTTTGGATACACGGCGTTCACCGTGAGGCCCTGGGCACGCATCCAGCTCGTCACCGCCGCGATGTCGGCGTCTGCCACGCCAAACGTGGTGCCGAACTGGGCCGGGGTCAGCCACTTGTGGAAGTTGGGCGACGAGGGGTCGTGCTGCTGGGCGCTGAGCGTCTCCAGGGCGGCCTGGCGCTGCGCGCTCGGCTTGAGCACCAGCTGGAGGTGGGCCAGCTTCACCGAGTCGTTCAGCGGCGTGGCCTGGCTGGCGGCGCTCGCCATGTCCAGATGCGTGCCTTCGACGACGGACTTCTTCGCGAAGTCGACGAACGCGGTGACCCGCGGCGCTTCGTGCGTATCGATGCCGGCCAGTTGCACCGAGGGTGCGGCGGCGGGGGCGTCGGTGGCGAGAACGAGCGACGGACAGGTAAGACCCAGCGCGATCGCCAGGACAAGCGGCGACCTACCAACGGCGTTTCCGAGATTCATGTGGTTCCCCATGGTGAAGAGTAAGCGCCCCGGCTCGTGTCGACGCGACACGCACACGGAACGATCGATAGCGATCGTGAATCGGCTTTTCTCGAACACCAGCCATCTGGACGTCTGGACGTCCCCCTGTTGATCGTGACGATCACCCCTTCAGCCGGCCCGACGACATTTTCACCGGAAGCTTTCGCGACCCTTTCGTTACGCGTGACCCGCGCGAGCGACGCGATCCGTCCGCCACGCGAGATCTTTCGAAGTAGACGTCCAGATAACGGCGACTTATCGTTATCAGCGTTTTCTTGCGCAAAACGCGTGGGGGTGCGGCGGCGTGAAGCACGATATTGCGACGGCGCACAAAATCAAACGAGAGGTACCGTTGACGGCCTATGTCGAAAATCCCGCCCGGGTGAGTCGTCCGGTGTGCCCCCGGCCGTGCAGGGAGTGTGAAGGCCGCGCACACATTCCTTCGGCTACCCTTTGCCGCTACCCGCGCCAGAGCGTTCCATGCATCCGTTTCCTCTCCACGTCTCAGCCCCCGACCAGCTGGCCTACCGGCTGTTGCAGGACTGCGACTGGGCCCAGTCGGAGGCGGCGGATGCCGCACCCCTGGAGCTGCGCACCGTGCTTTCGATGATTTTCGATTCGCCCGAGTCGCTATGGGTCGCGTGGGGGCGTGAGGAATTGCGATTCTTCTTTAACGACGCCTA
This sequence comes from uncultured Luteibacter sp., assembly GCA_913774655.1. Lineage (GTDB taxonomy): Bacteria > Pseudomonadota > Gammaproteobacteria > Xanthomonadales > Rhodanobacteraceae > Luteibacter > Luteibacter sahnii. The sequence goes on from CAJYHU010000274.1 coordinate 3,794, forward strand.
CCTGCCCCTGCTGGGCGGCAAGTTGCACGGCGCGATGGGAAGCCGCCTCGACGTGGTCTGGCATGACGTCTGGGCCGACGTGGAGGCGGCGATCCAGGATGCGCTGGCCGGGACCGCGCGGAGCTTCCACAACCTGCCGCTCATGATGAACCGCGACGGGGCGATGCGCGAGACGTTCTGGACGTTCTCCTACTCGCCGTTGCGCCTGGTCAGCGGCGAGGTGGCCGGGGTGTTGTGCGTCGTCAGCGAGCAGACCGAGCGGGTGGCCGAACGCGACATGCACCATCGCCAGGTCGCCGCGATCACGCAGGAGGCGAGGGAGGCCCACCTGGAGCTGGTGCGCGCCCGCGAGCAACTGCGCCAGTCGCAGAAGCTCGAAGCCATGGGCCAGCTCACCGGTGGCGTGGCACACGATTTCAACAACCTGCTGCAGGTGATCGCCGGCTCGGTCGACATGCTGCTGCACACCTCGGCCGTGGACGACCCGCGCCTGCGTTACATCCGCGCGATCGGCGCGGCGTCGGAGCGCGCGGCGAAGCTGACGGCCCACCTGCTCGCGTTTTCCCGACGCCAGAGCCTGTTGCCCGAGGTGTTCGACGTCTGCGACAGCGTCCGTGCCCTGTCGGAGATCGTCACGACGGTGCTGGGCGCCCGCATTTCGGTGACGGTGGACCTGCCCGAGGAGGCGTTGCCCGTTTTGCTGGACCGCAACCAACTGGACACGGCGCTGATCAACATCGCCGTCAATGCCCGCGATGCGATCGGCGGCTCAGGCCATGTGACGATCCGGCTGGAGAAGGTCTCGACGATACCCTCGGTGCGCTTCGCGGCGCCGCTGAAGGGCGATTTCGTCGCGATCCGTTTCAGCGATTCGGGCGTGGGCATGGCGCCCGACGTGATCGATCGCATCTTCGAGCCGTTCTTCACCACCAAGGCCGTGGGCGCCGGGACGGGCCTGGGGCTCAGCCAGGTGTTCGGTTTCGTGAAGCAGTCCGAGGGCGAGGTGGACGTCACCAGCGAGCCGGGCGTCGGCACCACGTTTACCCTCTATCTTCCGCTCACCGATCACGCGAGGGCGGATCCGTCGGCGGCGGTCGACGCGACGTGGCCGCATGGCGAGGGGCGTACGGTGCTGCTGGTAGAGGATAACGCCGACGTCGCCGAGTTCGCGGTGGGTGCGCTCACCACGCTGGGCTACGGTGTGGTGCTTACCCACCATGCGCAGGCGGCCCTCGCGGAACTGGAACGGGACCCGGATCGTTTCGAACGGGTGTTCTCCGACGTGGTGATGCCCGGCATCAGCGGCCTGGAAATGGCCAAGACCATCCGGGCCCGCTATCCGGCTCTCCCCATCGTGCTGGCCAGCGGCTACAGCGAGTTGCTGGCGAAAGATGCGGGGCACGGCTTCGTGCTGCTAAGAAAACCCTATTCGCTCCGGCAGCTTGCCGACGCGCTAGCTCACCCCATCCGGCACGACTAGCGGCCCGGGAGTCGACCCGGTCGCCGGGAATTGGCGGCTCGCCGTATCGTGGGTCCTAGCTCTCACCGGCTCCACGGGACGCCAGCCGCCGCCGCGCCTGGCGGCGCACGTTTTCCGCCACCGTGGGCAGCGCCGCGAGGGCGGCGAGGGCATCCGGATCAAAGCGGTCGACGTAGAGGGTCTGCCAGATGCGCCGAACGCTCCACGCGGGGGTGACGCGCTCGATCCGTTCGAGGCAGGCGCCGGGCGCGACCTCGCCTTCCTCCAGCACACGGTAATACCAGCCCGAGCGGCCGGACTGCTGGACGCGCAGGGCCATGTCCTTGGTGTCGAAGCGCACGTTGAGCTTCCAGCACGGTTGCCTACCCTGGCTGACCTGGAGCACGGCGGTGCCGATGCGGAACACGTCGCCGATGGCGACGTCCGTTTCGGTGAGGCCGAGGGTAGAGAGGTTTTCGCCGAACGCACCGGGCTGGTCGAGCAGGGCGCGTGGCGGTAGCTCGTGGCGCCATGTCGCGTAGTGGTCGAACGGATAGTGGTGGATGGCCTTCTCCGGACCGCCATGCACCGTGAGGTCGGCCTGCGCGTCGATGTCGATGCCCACGTGCGTGATGCGCACGATGCCGTGTACCGGTCGCTTGTGCATGCCACTGACGGCGCCGCCGTCGCCCAGTGGCGCCACCGGCCCGGCCAGCACATGGCCGATG
>CAJYHU010000275.1 GCA_913774655.1 uncultured Luteibacter sp.
CGCTCGCGAAGGCGGCGTAAGAAGCGAAAGCCCCGGTCCGCCGGGGCTTTTTTTTGGTTCGTCGCCGATCACAGGGACCGGCGCCACGATGCGGTGAAGCACCGCCATGTCCCATCGTCCTTTCGCCACCCGGTGTCCACGCGGTAGACGCCAGCCTGGTCGGGCAGCACGCCCTGCCCTGCCGCAAGCGTCACGGTGAACGTGGCGACCCTGCGATCGCCGCGCCGCTCGACGGAAACGGGCCCGATCACGGCATGCACCGTTTGTCCGCGAATCGCTGTCACGCGAACGAGGTTGGCGAGCGACGGCTTGTCGAGTTGCCCCGTATTGCCGTCGAAGTCGTCGGTGAGCGCCGCCACCGTATCGCCGGCATGCCCCGCCTCGGCGGCGGCGGCCGACTCGGCGATGGCCTTGCGCACCTGCGCATCGTCCGCGGTGCGATGGCACGCCGCCATCAGCACGACGACACCGATCGACACGAAAAACCTCAACAACGAACGCATACTTTTCTCCTCAAACGTCGCTGCGATGCGGCTTGCCGCTATACGCACGCGTATGCTCCAATGCCGCGAGCTTACGACGGCAGGCCGTGCGACCGTCACCACTGGAGTCCATCCCATCCATGAGCATCGAGCGTCCGTGGCTTGATCATTATCCCGAAGGCGTGCCGGCGGAAGTCGACGTCGCGACCTACCGGTCCGTCGCCGCGGTGTTCGAGGCGTCCTGCGAGACCTTCAGCGATCGTCCGGCCTTCCGCAACTTCGGCCACACGCTGACCTACCGGCAGGTCGATGAGCTGTCCAGGGCGTTCGCGGGTTACCTTTCCGGCGAGCTCGGCCTGAAGAAGGGCGATCGCATCGCGATCATGCTGCCCAACCTGCTGCAGTATCCGGTCGCATTGTTCGGTGCGCTGAGACTGGGCCTGACGGTGGTCAACACCAACCCGCTCTACACCCCGCGCGAACTGCACCACCAGCTCGAGGACTCCGGCGCCAAGGCGATCCTGGTACTCGACAACTTCGCCGCCACCGCGCAGAAGGCACTGGACGGCACCAAGGTGCAGCACGTCATCACCACCGCCGTCGGCGACCTGATCGGCTTCCCCAAGGGCGCCATCATCAACTTCGTGGTGAAGTCGATCCGCAAGGAAGTCCCCGCCTACGACCTCCCCAAGGCGGTGCGCTTCAAGGATGCGCTCTCCCGCGGGCGGGCGCACGCCATGCCGACGGTCGACATCCAGCCCGACGACCTGGCCTTCCTGCAGTACACCGGCGGCACCACGGGCGTGGCCAAGGGCGCGATGCTCACGCACCGCAACATGGTCGCCAACATGCTGCAGACCCGCCCCTGGGTGGCCAACCACGCCACGCCGGGCGACGAAACCATCATCACGGCGCTGCCGCTCTACCACATCTTCTCGCTCACGGTGAATTGCCTCATCTTCACCAGCCTGGGCGGACTGAACGTGCTCATCACCAACCCCCGCGACATGCCGGCGTTCGTGAAGGAGCTGAAGAAAACCTCATTCACCGCCATCACCGGCGTGAGCACGCTGTTCAACGGCCTGCTCAACACCCCGGGTTTCGAGACCGTCGATTTCTCGCGCCTGCACCTGGCGATGGCCGGCGGCATGGCGCTGCAGCGCGCCGTGGCCGACCGCTGGAAGAAAGTCACCGGCCGCCCGATCATCGAAGGCTACGGCCTGACGGAGACCTCGCCGGTGGCGTTCGCCAACCGCGTGGACATCACCGATTACACCGGCTCCATCGGCTATCCCATTCCCAACACCGACGCGCAGATCCGCGACGAGCAGGGCCAGCCCGTGCCCATCGGCGAAGAAGGCGAGCTCTGCATCCGCGGACCGCAGGTGATGAAGGGCTATTGGGCGCAACCGGAAGAAACCAGCAAGGTGCTGTCCGCCGACGGCTGGCTGCGTACCGGCGACATCGCTCGCATGGACGCCTCGGGCCAGGCCTTCATCGTCGACCGCAAGAAGGACATGATCCTCGTCTCGGGCTTCAACGTATATCCGAACGAGATCGAAGCCACCGTGATGCACCACCCTGGCGTGGCCGAAGTGGCCGCCGTCGGCGTGGACGACGAGCATTCCGGCGAAGTGGTGAAGCTGTTCGTGGTGCGCAAGGATCCCTCGCTCACCGAAAACGCGCTGCGCGACTACTGCCGCGAAAACCTAACCGGCTACAAGCGCCCCAAGCACATCGAGTTCCGCGATGCGCTGCCCAAGAGCAACGTCGGCAAGATCCTCCGTCGCGAGCTGCGCGACGAAGAACGCAAGAAAAAAAGCGCCAAGACCTGAGGCGCCCGCCACCGTAGCGACCGAAGGTAAGGTAGCCGACCGGGCCGGCGATCGGCGAAAGCCGGTGGGAGCGGACACGGTCCGCCCCCACCCCGCCGGGACGCGTTCACGGCTATCGAAGGATGGGGAGCCGACCCAGGGCGAATGATGGCAATGGCCCGCAGGCCTCCTTGCGCCATCCATACGAGACGTCGTAGCAAGTCGCCCGGCGCGCACCTTCCGCGCCAATGGGCTAACGATCACTCGTCGTGCCATTCCTCGAGCGTATCGGCGTAGCCGCCGAGCAGGTCCCACAAAGCCCCCTGCTTGTCCTCGGGAATGAGCGAATACTTCAGGCCCACCTGCCGGGCCGACACCCGGGCCACCTCGGCTTCCATGTTGATGTGCAGGTCGTGGGCGAACACGATGTCGAGCACCCACACCTGGCCGACGGCGCCACTCCAGCGCGGCGGCCGCTTCAGCAGCACGCCCGTGGCCGAGATATCGACCAGTTCGGTGGAAAACGCCTCGTGCCGCCGGCTCATGAGAACGGCCGCGGGCACCTTCATGCGTGCATGGCGCTCGTGGGCGTGCTGTGCGGTGGCCTTGTCAGAACACATCAGATCTTCCACCCATCCCGGTGTCTTATCGTCATCCGCGATCGACATGATCGCACCTCGCAAAACTTACCATCCGTGTCACTTATCGACACATTAGCGCAGTACGGGTCGGCTTAAACAGTACGCCGCGTCAATCCTTACCACGCGTCTTCAACACACCCGCCCGGACCAGCGCCCCGGCGCCGAAGCGCTGGTTGATCCTGTCCTGGACGCCATCGGAAGGCTTTTCCGACGCGGGCGTCGCGAACATATCCTGCTGTTCGTCGCTCTGCCGGGCGTCGAACCCGGAAAGCGACACGCCCAGCAGACGCAACCGCGGCCGCGGATGCTGGTTCCACCAGGTTTGAAGCAAGCGACGTGCCACGGCGTATATCTCCGGGGTGGCATGGCCCGGCACGGGCAGCTGCGCCTGGCGGCTATGGGTCACAAAGGGGGGCTCGCGCAGCTTGACCGACACGGTGCGTCCCTTCAGTCCGCGGGCCCGGGCCCGGGAACCCACGCGCTCGCACTGGCGCAACATCCAGGCCTCCGCCAGCGCCAGCGTGTCGAGGTCGGTCTCGAAGGTCCACTCCGCACTGATCGACACCTCGGCGGCCTCCGCCACCACGGGGCGCGGGTCTTCACCGCGGCACAGAGCGCGCAGTTGCTCGCCGTGCCGCGCACCCACGGCCTTGTGCAGGCGCCAGTCATCCGCTCGCAGCAGGTCGCCAAGGGTACGTATGCCCACCTTGTGCAACGCTTCCTCAGCCACCTTGCCCACGGTCCACATGCGCCCCACCGGCAGCGGATCGAGGTATCCGCGCACCTCCTCCGGCCGAATGGCAAGGAAGCCGTCCGGCTTGGACAGCTCGCTCGCCAGCTTCGCCAGCAGCTTGTTGTGCGACATCCCCACTGAGGCATTGAGCCCCGTCCTGGCCCGGATGTCGTCCTTGATCTGCCGGCCGATCGCCTCCACGGATGAGAAAAGCCTCAGGCTGGCGGAGACGTCGAGGAAGGCCTCGTCCAGCGACAGGCCCTCGACCACCGGGGTGAACTGGCCGAACACCCCGAACACGACGTCGGAAATGGCCTTGTAACGGGCATGGCGGGGAACGACATACACGCCATGCGGGCACCGCCGACGGGCCTCGGCCGTGGGCATGGCCGACCGCACCCCGAATCGCCGGGCCTCGTAATTGGCCGTGGACACCACCCCACGACGCCCCAGGCCGGCCACGACGACGGCCTTGCCCTTCAGCGAGGGATCGTCCAGTTCCTCCACGGACGCGTAGAAGGCGTCCATGTCGACATGAATGATCGCTCGCTGGGCCGTCTGCATCGGGCTATTGTGCCGGATAGGCCGCCTGGCGCGCTGGACTTGCGCCAGCCCAGGCGATACCCTGTCGCACATCGGGTGAACTTATTCGGGCGCCGCGCCCTCCCGGTCCGTGGATCTGGACCGGACGTGGCGGCTTCCGTCGTTCCTTCACGGGTATCGACCCTCCTGGGTGTCCAGCTGGAGCTTCCCGCTCGTCGGCGACGGTGCGTGGCATGCCGGATGTGGCGGCGCAGCCGCTTCACGGCATCGATGGTTGCTTGCGTTCCCGGCCGCGATCGCGGCCCTTCTGACGTGTGCCGATGACTAACGAGACAACCGACGTCCAGGTGGTCGAAACAACCCGTGACGCCTTCGCCGGCGTACCGCAGCAACAGGAAATGCCCCTGGCGCTCGTGCGCGGGCAGCCGGTGCTGCAGATGCCGCAAGACCTGTACATCCCGCCGGATGCGCTCGAAGTCATCCTCGAGTCATTCGAAGGGCCGCTCGACCTGCTGCTCTACCTGATTCGCCGGCAGAACCTCGACATCCTCGATATCCCGGTCGCCGAGATCACCCGGCAGTACATGGATTACATCGGGATGATGCGCGAGGTGATGCGCCTGGAGCTGGCCGCGGAATACCTGCTGATGGCCGCGATCCTCGCCGAGATCAAGTCCAGGCTGCTGCTGCCCCGCCCCCCGGCGGAAGAAGGTCTCGAGGACGACCCACGCGCCGAACTGGTGCGGCGCCTGCAGGAGTACGAACGCTTCAAGAAGGCCGCGCAGGACATCGACGAACTGCCACGCCTGGAACGCGACACCACCGTGGTGCACGCCTTCGTCGGCGAGCACAACGTGGTGCGTGTACCGCCCCCGCTCGACCTGAAGGAACTTTTGCTAGCGCTCAAGGACGTGCTCAACCGCGCCGAACTGTTCACGCACCATGCGATCCAGCGTGAACCGCTCAGCGTCCGCCAGCGCATGGGCGAAGTGCTCGGCGCGCTCGGCGGTGGCGCGTTCCACCGCTTCGAAACGCTGTTCGACGTCACCGAGGGACGGCTGGGAGTCGTGGTGACGTTCCTGGTCATGCTCGAACTGGCGAAGGAAATGCTCGTCGAGATCGTTCAGGAAGAAGCCCTCGGACCGATCTACCTGCGGACGAAGGTCCGCACCGACAGCGAGCTGGACGAAGCGCTCGCCTGATCCGCCATCCGCCGCGTCGCGGCACATCGAAGGCCTATGCAACCCGAACAACTCAAACCCATCGTGGAAGCGGCGCTGCTGGCATCGACCCAGCCGATGACCCTCCTCCAGCTGAAGGGGCTCTTCGGCGAGGATGAGGAGGTCGATGGCGAGGCGATCGCCGCGGCGCTGTCGGCCCTGGCGGCCGACTGCGAAGGCCGGGGCGTCGAGCTGGTCGAGGTCGCCTCCGGCTGGCGTTACCAGGTTCGTCGCGAGGTGCACGGCTGGGTATCGCGGATGTGGGCCGAGAAGCCAAGCCGCTACTCCCGAGCCCTGCTGGAGACGCTGGCCCTGATCGCCTACCGCCAGCCGATCACCCGGCCCGAGATCGAGCAGATACGCGGCGTGGTCGTGTCCTCGAACATCATCAAGACGATGGAAGAGCGCGAATGGATCCGCGTGGTGGGTTACCGCGACGTCCCGGGCAAACCCGCGCTGTTCGGCACCACCCGTACCTTCCTCGATTACTTCAACCTGAAGTCGCTGGATGCCCTGCCCCCGCTGTCGGACATCCGCGACCTCGACGAGATCAACCCGCAGATGCGCCTCGATGGCGACGCGGTTCCCGCCGCGGCCCGTGCGGCGATGCCCCATCCCGGCGAGGCCACCGACGGCGACGCCTCCCCTGACGACGCACCGGCCCCGGTCGACGCGTCCGACGCTCCCTCCACCGAGGCATCGTCCGCCCTTCCGGGCGACGGCGCACCGGCGAACGAACCGCCTGCCGGCGACGATGACGTCGCCGCGGCACCTTCCACTGCCGACGAGGCAGAGAACCCCACGCGCGCCGACGACGAAGACAGCGACGACGCCGAGAAAAACACCGAGGAGTCACGCGCATGAATGCGCCCAATCGATCCGTACTCTCCCTTAAGCGTGGCGGCGCCGCCGCCGACGCTCCCCAGCTCGAAGAGCGCCTGCACAAGGTGCTGGCCAACGCGGGCCTGGGCTCGCGGCGCATGCTCGAGCAGCGCATCCAGAACGGCGACG
>CAJYHU010000276.1 GCA_913774655.1 uncultured Luteibacter sp.
ACGAAGGCGGCGTGCTCCGGGGTGTACGGCGCCGCGCGCGAAGTCGCCGATATGATCCTCGCCGCCCAGGGCAAGGCCGAAGCCGAGCGGGATCGCTGGCTGTGAGCGTGTTCAACCTGTTCCGCGACCGCAGCGCCACGAGCATCGCCGGCATCCTCGCCGCCGCGCTGGGCGCCAGCGTGTTGCTCTACTACTGGGTGGCGCCGGAGAAAAAGGTCCAGGACTTCGTCGGCCCGCCGCGCTCGGGCTACGTGCTGACCAACTTCCACCTCGATTCGTACAACGACGATGGCCAGCTTGCCTTCGTCCTGATCGCGCCGCACCTGGAACGTCGCGAAGGCGACGACTCGCTCTACATCAACGCGCCGGACTTCGTGCTGCCGTCGGTGAAGGACCCCACCACGCCGCCGTGGAAGGGCCACTCCCAATACGGCTGGGTGAACAAGGACGGCAGCCTGCTCAAGCTGCAGGGCAAGGTGCATATGGACCGCGTCGCCTTCCAGACCTACCCGCCCGCCAGTATCGACACCTCCGAGGTCACCGCCTGGCCCAAGGAGAACCGCCTGGAGACCGCCGAAGCGGCGCGGATCGTTCAGGGAACCTCTACAATGGACGGCGTCGGCATGCGCGCCAACCTCGATACCAAGCACCTGGAGCTCCTCGATGCAGTCCACACCGTCTACCAGCCGCGCAAGCGCTAAGGCCTTTCTCGTGGTACTCGGCGCGGGGCTCCTGGCGAGCGTCCCTGCCTTCGCCAAGCAGTCCGACCGCGACCAGCCGGTCAACGTCACGTCGACCTCGTTCGACGGCACCCAGCAGCAGCCCAACGGCAAGGAGCCGGGCAAGGTCATCTGGACCGGCAACGTCGTGCTTACGCAGGGCACGCTGAAAGTCACCGGCAACAAGGCCACCGGCTACCTCGACGGCGACAACCAGATCACCCGGGTCGTCGTCGACGGCGCCGCCACCATGCAGCAACAGGACGAACAAAACCTGTGGATGCGCGGCAAGGCCAACAACATCGATTACAAGGTCGACCAGGACTACGCGGTGCTCACCGGCAACGCCCACGTCGAAAAGGAAGTCGACCCGGCCGATCGCAAGAAGCTCAACCAGAGCAACGGCGACAAGCTCACCTACAACACGTCCAACAGCACGATGACCGGCGAGAGCAACGGCTCCGCTCCCGTGCACATGATCTTCCAGCCGAAGCAGCAGCCCGCCGCCGCGCCGGCCGCACCCGCCGCTCAACCGAAGAAGCCCTGACCCGATGCTTTCAGCCCAAGGCCTGCAGAAGCGCTTTCGTGCGCGCCAGGTGGTTCGCGATTTCGCCTTTTCCATCCGCGAAGGTGAGGTCGTGGGCCTGCTCGGACCCAATGGCGCCGGCAAGACCACCTGCTTCTACATGGTGGTGGGCCTGATCCAGGCCGATGCCGGCGCGATCAAGCTCGATCAGCAGGACATCACCGGCCTGCCCATGCACGCCCGCGCCAAGCTCGGCATCGGCTACCTGCCACAGGAAGCCTCGGTGTTCCGGCGCCTCAGCGTGGCCGACAACATCCTCGCCGTGCTGGAGCTGCGCGAGGGCATGACCCAGAAGCAGCGCGAGGACGAACTCGACAGCCTGCTCGACGAGCTGAAGATCGCCCATATCGCCGAGCAGAAGGGCATCAGCCTTTCGGGTGGCGAACGCCGCCGCGTGGAAATCGCCCGCGCGCTCGCCGCACGCCCGCGCTACATGCTGCTGGACGAACCGTTCGCGGGCGTCGACCCGATCTCGGTCGGCGAGATCCAGCGTATCGTGCGCCATCTGAAGGAGCGTGGCATCGGGGTGCTCATCACCGATCACAACGTGCGCGAAACCCTCGGCATCTGTGATCGCGCCTACATCCTCAACGATGGCGTCGTGTTGTCGCGCGGCACGCCCCAGCACATCCTCGCCGACGAAAAGGTGCGGGAAGTGTATCTGGGCCGTGAATTCCGCATCTGACGCGACGCCGCTTCGCGCTGCCGGCGGGCGGCCGTCCGGGTAGTGGTAGCGCCGGCCCGCTAGGGGGTAGGATGAGTTCGGCATCCCGAGCAACAACGGCATGAAACCCGGACTTCAGTTTCGCCTCAACCAGCAGCTGACGCTGACGCCACAGTTGCAGCAGGCCATTCGCCTGCTGCAACTGTCCCAGCTCGAGCTCGAAGCGGAACTCCGCCAGATCGCGGAAGGCAACCCGTTGCTCGAATTCGCCGAAGATGCCGAATCCGAGCCCGACACGGTCGAGGCCGAAGCCTTCCCCGAACCGGATTTTCCCCTCCGCGACGAGGCCCCCGCCAAGGCATCGAAGGAGGAGGACAACGCCACCGCGCCGTCCGAAGACCTCACGCCCGATTGGGACGACGATCGCTTTCCGGGCGAAGCAGGCGACTACGCCGGCGCGCCCGCGCGCGGCAGCGGCGGAGACGACGAGAGCCTCGAGCCCCAGAACGCCGCGCACGAGAGCCTCCAGCAACACCTGGAATGGCAGCTCAACCTGTCGCAGTTTTCAGCACGCGACCACGCCATCGCCATGGCGATCATTCACGC
>CAJYHU010000277.1 GCA_913774655.1 uncultured Luteibacter sp.
GCGAGGTTGAGCGCCTTGCCCTTCAGCAAGTCTTCGACCTTGCGTTTCTTTTCCTTGCGCAGGCGCGCCTGTTCGGCCGCTTCGGCCTCGGCCCTGCGGCGCTCGGTGGCCTCGGCCTGTGCACGGATGGCATAGGCCTTGGCGAGGTCGATCTCGCCATCCTTACGCGGCGGACGCTGGCCACCCTGGGGCTTCGATCCGCCACCGCCCTGGCCCGGGCGACCGCCATGCGGCTTGCCGCCGCCGTGCCGGGGCTGCTTGCCCGCATAGGGCTGACCACTGAATCCGCCCTGCTTGGGCGGCGGGGATGCCCTTTTCTCTTCGCGGATCTCTTTGACGAGACCGCTTTTCAACAACTGGTCGCGCAGGGACTCTGCCATGGTCAGTAAGGCTCGTTCGGTGTTCAGTAGTGCGGCGGCGGGGGTTCGGTTGCCGGGTCGCTGCCCAGCCCCGCGCGCATGTTGACGAGGTCGGAACGCAGGTCGCGTAACGCCCGTTCGATGAGGTCGAGGCGACGTGCGATTTCCGCGTCCGCCGACGACAGGTCGTTGACCGTGTCGTCGATGAAGGCCAGGCGCACTTCGAGTTCGGTCACCCGGTCGTCCAGCTCACCCATGTTCGCGCCCCTTGAGGCTGCGGCCACGGCCGATGCCGTAGTAGGCGATGCCGGCCTCCTCGACCGTCGCCGGATCGTAGAGATTGCGGCCGTCGAAGATCACCGGCGTCGACAGTAACGATTTGACGCGGGTGAAGTCAGGACTGCGGAACGCCTTCCATTCGGTCACGATCACCAGCGCATCGGCGCCCTCCAGCGCCTGATAGGGCCGCTCGACCAACTGGAGGTCATCGCGTTCGCCGTAGAGGCGGCGGACCTCGCCAGCCGCCTCGGGATCGAAGGCACGCACCTTGGCGCCCGCTTCCCACAAACGCTCCATCAGGCGGCGGCTCGACGCCTCGCGCATGTCGTCGGTGTTGGGCTTGAACGCGAGGCCCCACACGGCCACCGTGAGGCCCTTCAGCTCACCCCCGAAGTGCCCGGAAAGCAATTCGAACAGGCGTGATTTCTGGGTGTCGTTGACGGCCTCCACGGCACCGAGCAGGCGTGCGTCGTAGCCTGCCGCGCGCGCCGTGCGCGCGAGGGCTTGCACGTCCTTTGGGAAACACGACCCGCCGTACCCGGCACCCGGGTAGATGAAATGGTAGCCGATGCGCGGATCGGCACCGATGCCCTGCCGCACGAGCTCGATATCGGCACCCACGCGCTCCGCGATATTCGCCATCTCGTTCATGAAGCTGATCTTCGTGGCCAGCATCGCGTTGGCCGCGTACTTGGTCAGTTCCGCCGAGCGCTCGTCCATGACGACCATACGGTCGTGATTGCGGTTGAACGGGGCGTAGAGCTTGCGCAACAGCGCGATGGCCTTGGCACTCGACGAGCCCACCACGATGCGGTCGGGGCGCAGGCAGTCTTCGACCGCGTCGCCCTCTTTGAGGAATTCGGGATTGGATACCACATCGAACGGCACCATCGAGCTGCGGGCCGCGAGTTGCTCCGCCACGGCCCCGCGGACGCGATCGGCCGTGCCGACGGGCACCGTGGACTTGTTGACCACCACGGCATACCGGTCGATGTGGTCGCCGATGGTACGCGCGACGGCGAGGACATATTGCAGGTCGGCGCTGCCGTCTTCGTCCGGCGGCGTGCCGACGGCAATGAACACGATGTCACCATGGGCGACGCCGCCAGCGGCGTCGGTCGTGAAATCGAGCCGGCCTTCCTCGTGGTTGCGGATGACCATCGGCTCGAGGCCCGGCTCATAGATGGGCACGTCGCCCTGTTTCAGGCGTTCGACCTTGCCCGCGTCCACGTCGACGCAGACCACGTGATTGCCCATCTCGGCCAGGCAGGTGCCCGTGACGAGTCCGACATAGCCGGTTCCGAAGATCGTGACTTTCATGAAGCTCCCGGGAGGCTCGACGCGTGCGTCGCAACGGCAAATTGTAAGCCGCCGTCCGGTGGGCGAAAAGAAAAAACAAAAGAAAAAGGCGCGGATCGCTCCGCGCCTTTCGGGCATTGCGTAAGACCGGAGCTTACTTACCGTCGGCCGACGGAGCGCCCGGGCCCTTGCCGGCCGGGGTCGGACCGGTCTTGACCAGCTCAACGTCGAAGATGATCGTCGCGTTGGGCGGGAAGCCGTTCTCGGGCTTGGCGCCGTAGGCGATGTTCGACGGGATGAAGAGCTTGTACTTACCGCCGGTCTGCATCAGCTGCAGGCCTTCGCGGAAGCCCGGAATCACGGCGGCCAGCGGGATCTGCGCCGGACCCGGCGGATGATCGGCCGAGGAGTCGAACTTCTGGCCGTTCACGAAGGTGCCGGTGTAGTTGATGCTGACCGTGTCGTTCGGACCCGGACGCGCACCGGTGCCGGCCTGGACGACCTGGTACTGGAGACCCGACGCCGTGACCTTCACGCCCGGAGCGGTCTTGTTCTTGGCGAGGAAGTCGTCGCCTTCCTTCTTGTTCTCGGCGGCGACCTTGTTGTACTCGGCCTCGGCCTTGGTCTTCAGCTGAGCCACGAAGGCTTCACGGGTGGCCTTGGCTTCCGCCTCGGTCATGGTCGGCTTCTGGCCGGACAGCGCGGCCTGCAGGGCCTTGGCGACGGTCGCCGGATCGACTTCCTGGGCGACGAGCGGCGGCAGCGAGCTGGCGAGATCCCAACCCACGACGTAGCTGGCCTTCTGCTTGTCGACGGTACCCGTGGCGGCAGCCGGCTTGGCGGCGGCCTTGGCGCCTTGCGCGGATGCGCCCGCGGCCGTACCCAGCGCAACCGCCAGGGCGACGGCCGTCATCGTGGGACGCAAAAAGTGCTTCATTCGATACTCCCTCTTGGAAAGATTTGGCGACGCCGCCGGTTCACCTCCTTGTGGAGGCAGAAACGCCATTGTGCGGTGGTTCGCGGCCAGCTTGCAATGACGGCCGAAAGACAGGGTTTCACGCGAAAAGTTCACCAGCCTTTCGCCGATGTGACGAAAGGCTCACTCCTCGTGGCCGTGGCCGGGCTTTTCCAGCGTGTCGCGCAGGGCCGCCTGGAGCCGGGCGTGCACCTGCAC
>CAJYHU010000278.1 GCA_913774655.1 uncultured Luteibacter sp.
TTCGTATCTGTCGGCGCCCGCCGCGTTGTTGACCTATGCCGCCGGTATGCACGAGGGGCTGCGGGAACGTCTCGGTGAACTGCGCGATGGTCTTCGCGGCTCCCCAGATAGCGTACGAACACCTCGCCCGCCAACGGGGCGCCGCGAAGACCATCGCGCAGTTCACCGAGACGTTCCCGCAGCCCCTCGTGCATACCGGCGGCATAGGTCAACAACGCGGCGGGCGCCGACAGATACGAAGGAAGCTGCGGCACGACCGCCGGGCGCGTAGGCGGCGGCTCGACGCCAGGCCCACACGTCTCGCCCTCGCACGGCCCCGGCGGAAGGATCGCCTCGCCCTCCTCCCCGTCGCCCGGCGGCGGTGGTGGCGGTGGCGGTGGCGGCGTGACGCCACAGTCGTTTTCGGTGCATCCCACCGTGCCCAGGCGATAATCCCAAAGCAGCGCACCCGTCGGCAGCACGTTCTGCGACGGATCAGCCTGGCCCGGTCCGAAAGCGTGCAGCGCATATTGGTAGCCACCCACGGCGACGTATCCACCCCGCAAAACGAACGCATCGGGGCGAGCGTCGCCACCGACCTGGATCAACGAGATCCCCTCATCCGCGTCGAGCCGGCCATTGCGGTTCGGGTCGGTATCGATGGCGACGCCCATGGGCACGACGCTGACCCGTGTGGTGCCGGCGCGGGTCACGTTGCCTTCGACCAGGAGGCGGTCGGTGGCCTGCGTGGCGATCGCACCCACCGCGTCCAGACGGGTGTGGAAGGCGATGTCGCCACCCGACCCCGTGAGATCGCCGCGCACGGCCAAGGCGCGATACCGCGCATCCTGGGGGGGCGCGAACGTGATGGCGCCGCCCTCCAGCGCCAACCGGCTGACCGACGACGTGCGGGTCGGCGTCCAGGTCGAACCCGACGAGATCGTGGCCGTGACATCACCGGACACGCCACCGGCGAGGGTGGCGCCCTGGCTCAGGGAAACTGTGGCCCGTGCGCCTTGCGCGGCGGAGATGTCGCCGACGATGCGGCTGCGATCGGCGGTCACCACGACGTCGGTACGCTGACGCAGGTCGAACGCGACACCGTTACCACCCTGCACGATAGCGCCGTTCGTCAGCGCGATGACGGCGTCGGTGACCGAGGTTCCCTTACCTGCGTCGACCAGGATACCGCTACCCGTCGAACCGGTGACGGCCGATGCGTCGATCGACACCCGCCGGTAGGTGGGCGTCAGCGCTTCGCCGCGATCGTCGCGACGGATCGACAGGCCGGCGAGGTGTCCCGTGACGGTCGTACCGCCGGCAAGGCTGACCTTCGCACTGTGTATCGCCATGCCGTATCCCTGGATACCGGAGATCGAACTGCCGGTCGCAACGAGATCCACGCCGGCGGACAGGCTTGCGCCGTGCGTGCCGCCGCTGACCGCGCTGCCGTCGGTCAGACGCACGATGGAGGGAAGGCCTGAACCGGGTTCGCCCGAGGCGTTCGAGACGACGATACCCACGCCGTCGGCATGGACGATGGCGCCTGCCGAGGTGAGGCGCGAGTTATTGGAGAGCATCACACTACCGCTGGCGGCGCCAGGCAGGACGGTCAGCGACGAGCGCTTCAGACGCCATGCGTCCGGGACGTCGCCCGGCGACACGGTGGCCGAGCTATCCACCAGTTCGCCGGCGGATGCGGGCGAACCGGCGATCGACGACGCGATGACACACAACGACAGGGAAAGGGGGCGCCTCCGTGAGCGCCGGAAGAGGCTTTGCATGAAACATCCATGATGACTAGCGAACCGTATCGCCCGATGGGGATCGTCGGGCGGTATCCTTGCGTCCCGTGCCGTCCGGCACGGGGGTGCTATGCGCGGTGATCGATGCCCACGCCGTGGGCCGGAGAATCAGAAGGTGACGCGCAGACCCACGTTGCCGGCCCAGCCACGCATGCCGTAGCTGCCCACGAAGCGCTGGTAGTTGCCTTCGCCGTACAGCTGTACGTTCCGCGTGAGCTGGCTCACCGCACCTGCCGCCACCCGCGCCGACCGGCCGATGCGCCCCGTGCCGAAACGATCGGACACGCCCCAGGCCTCGCTGCCGACCTCCGCCGTCGGATCGCCATGGCCTGCCTGGGTCAGGTCCATCCGGGCATAGGGCATGAAGCGTGGGTTGGCGACGCGGCTCAACGACGCGCCAATACGCGCACTCGTCTGCCGTGCCACGCCCAGGTCGACCGTGAGGCCGTCGGCATCGGTGAAGGGATCGAAGCGTACGGTCTGGTACGTCAACTGCACGCTCGGCTCGAGCGTCCACGCGTCGCCGAGGGCGAAGGGCTTGCCGATCTCCGCCGACATCACGGTGCCGCTCGCGCGCAGCCGCGCCATGTCGGCGCCGCGTAGGTCCGTCCCCACGTCGCCGCGGTAGCGTTGCGCCGACACCACGGCATCCACCCACCAACCGCTCGCTGCCTGCCAGGTCAGCCAGCCCGTGACGCCGTTGGCGTCATAGCGCGTCGCACTGCGGCCGTCCACGGCCTGCGGCGACACGCGCGTGGTGCCGTGGTCGACGGCCCAGCCCGCCCGCAGGCTGCCGGTGTCGGCATCCAGCGCGACAAGGCCGCCGCCCACCTGCCATGCGTTGACCTGCTGGTCGAAGTCGAAACCGTAATCCTGGAACGATCGATTGGACTCGTAGCGCAGCTGCCCGCCGAGATAGCGCGCGAACATCTCGCCGGCGATGCCTTCGCCGTCGGCGTCCGCCCGGCGGATATCGCCCAGCCTCTGGCGAATGCCATCGTTGAGCATGTCGCCGTAGCTGAGCAACGCGGCCGGTGCCGAAAGGTACGATGGCAACTGCGGCACCACTTCGGCGCGCTCACCCGGCGGCTCGGGTTTCACCGGATCCGTCGGGCCACCGGGATCCGTTGGACCACCCGGATCGGTCGGACCGCCCGGGTCCGTGGGACCACCGGGGTCGGTCGGGCCGCCCGGGTCCGTAGGACCGCCGGGATCGGTCGGTCCGCATCCCTGTGCCGTGCATTCGGAGCGACCGAGGCGGTAGTCCCACGAGAGCGAGCCTTGCGCGAGCGCGTTCTGTGCCGGATCGGTCTGCCCCGGTCCAAACGCCTTGAGGCCGTAGCGAAAGCCCCCGATCGCGACATAGTCGCCCGCCAGCGTGAACGCATCGGCGCGCGACTGGCCCCCGACCTGGATCAGCGAGATGCCTTCGTTCGCGTCGATGCGGTCGTTGCCGTTGGTATCCGTCGGCGCGCCCCTGCCGGTGGGTACCACGCTGACCACCGTGGTACCCGTCGTGGTGACGTCGCCCTCGATTAGCAAGCGATCCGTCGCCTGCGCGGCGAGCGGGCCCACCCCGTCGACATCGGTATGCACGGTAAGCCGCCCCCCCGTGCCGGCGAAGTCGCCGGCCACCGTCAGCGACCGATAGGACCCGTTGCCCGGCGGCTGGAACGTCAGGTTGCCGTCCTGAAGGTCGAGGCGACTCACGGTGGACGATTCGTTGATCTGCCACTCGGCCTGCGACGCCACGGTCGCCGCCACATTGCCCTGCATACCGCCCAGCAAGGTCGCGCCGTTGCGCACTGCTAGCGTGACGGCGGATCCGTTCGCCACGCTGACACGGCCGACCACCTGGCTGGCATCGACGTCGATCGCCGCGTTGACGTTCGCGCGTATGTCGAAGGCGATGCCCTTGCCGCCCGTAACGGCCGCGCCGTTAGTCAGGGTGATCGATGCGGTGGTCGGCGTGTTGGCATTGCGCGCGTCGATGAGCACGCCGCTGCCATTCACCCCGCGAACGGTGGACCCGTCGACCGCGACGCGAAGGTAGGAAGGCAACAACGTCTCGCCGCGGTCATCGCGGCGAAGCCAGATGCCGGCGAGAGCGCCAGTCACCGTCGAGCCATCGGTCAACCGC
>CAJYHU010000279.1 GCA_913774655.1 uncultured Luteibacter sp.
GTCCTGGTCCTGCACGCGGTGCAGGTACTCGGTGAAGCGTTCGGTGTGGGCGCGGCCGCCGGCGGAATCGTCCAGCCGGGCCGACACCTGGGCGATGGCGTTGAGCGCGTCGTGCGTCAGGTAGCGCTGCGCGCAGCCGGTTTCCTGGCAGATGAGCCGCACCGCCTCCAGCTTGTTGAGCAGGTCGCCGCTGCCGGTGTCGATGTGGGTCATGCGGTTGACCCGCCGACCGCTGGTGTGCTGCGTCGCCGTCATCAGCGGCGCGTACTCGGGGCGGTGCGCGAAGTCGTAGGTGAGGGCGATGGCGTTGATGCCGGGTTGCAGCGCCGGCGCGTCGGCGATGGATTCGATGCGCCGGCCATCGACGTAGACGGTGGGATTCAGGCGCCGCAGCGATTCGCGGTAGTCGTCGCCCGTCATGAGCGCGGCCGTGGCGTGGGGAGCGTTCAAACGTGTCTCCTGCTGTTGTCGGGGCATTTCAGCATCGAAGCGCGTTCGCACCAAGTCCGCCCGGCGCGGGACGGGTTCGGTGGTAGGGTCCGGTTTTCGCTTCGCTTTTCCCCGGATCGCCATGCTGCTCGACGCTTCCCAATCCCAACTCGTCCTGGTCGACTACCAGGCCCGCCTGATGCCCGCCATCTTCGAGGCCGAGGCGGTGCTGCGCAATGCCAGCCGCCTGGCACAGCTTGCGAAGCTGCTCGACGTGCCGGCCTGGGGCACCGAGCAGAACCCTTCCAAGCTCGGCGAGAACCCGGCCGAGATCCGCGGTCTGTGTCGCAAGACGCTGGCCAAGATGCACTTCAGCGGCGTGGAAGAGGGCCTGGGCGAGTGGCTGCGCACGCCCGCGCCGCAGGCGCCGCGCGGCAACGCGCGCAGCCTGCCCAGGCACCTGCAGAAGCCCGCGACTCCCGCCGAGGAGCGCAACACCCTCGTCGTGGCCGGCTGCGAGGCGCACGTGTGCCTGCTGCAGACCGCGCTCGACCTGCTCGAGGACGAGTTCGACGTGTGGGTCGTGACAGACGCCTGCAGCTCGCGCACCGAGCGCAACCGCGACGCCGCCTTCGACCGGCTGGCCGGCGCGGGGGCCGAGCTGGTGACGACCGAGATGGTGGGCTTCGAATGGCTGCGCACGGCGGAGCACCCGGCGTTCAGGGAGTGGCAGTCCCTGATCCGTTGATGCTCGCCGCGGGATGCGCCGCCGGCGCCCCGCCACTCAGCGCTGTGGCACGTCGCGGGCAAACAGCGGCATGCCCAGCGCCTGCAGCGCCTGCTGGATCTGCACCACGGGCACCCTGCGCACGCTGACGCCGGTTTCCACGGCGATGGCCGCCGCCACGCCGGCCGCCTGCCCGGTGGCCATGCAGGCCGGCATGTTGCGTGAGCGGGCGTGCGCGTCGTGGTCGGCCGAGATGCAGCGACCGGCCACCAGCAACTGTTCGACCTTGCGCGGCAGCAGGCAGCGATAGGGAATCTCGTAGGGCGGCATGCTCTGGAAGTCGACGTCGCCGCCCTTGGGGTCGTGGATGTCGAGTGCCGAGGCGTCGGCGCCGATGCTGTCCTCGAAATGCGTTTCGCCGCGCGAGTCGGCGCCGGTCAAGGTGTACTCGCCTTCGATGTGCCGCGTCTCGCGCACTCCGAGGATGGGCGACACCTGGCCCAGGCGCGCCTCCTCGAAGCCCGGCACGCGCTCGCGCAGGAAGCGGCACACGCCTTCGATCTGGCGGTAGCACTCCAGGATCGCGCCGGTGAACTCCGCCGGCGAGAACACATTCACGCCCAGCACGCGGGTGGCGTTCACGTACATCTGGCCGTCGGCCGTCTTGAGCGTGATGTTGTCGCGTTGCAGCTTGACGCCGGTCTCTTCCTGGAAGCGACGCAGCATGCCGTTGAAGCCGGTCAGCCACAGGCCGTAGGCCAGGCCCTCCGCATCGCGCGGGATGGCGCGGGCCGGCACGTCGTCGCAGTCGCGGGCCCAATCGGCCAGCCGCACCAGGTCAACGTTCTTCATGATGAAGTACATCGACACGGGCTGCATGCGCGCCTCGGCATCGCCCGAGCCCATGACGAAGGGGGCGCCGGCCTTCGCCGCCATGTCGGCGTCGGCCGAGCAGTCGATCAGCACCTTGGCCGCCACGAACTGGCGCCCGGCCTTGCTCTCGACGAACACGCCCTTGACGGTACCGTCCTCCACGTGGGGCGAGGAGACGAAGGTCTCGAACAGGATCTGCACGCCCGCTTCCACGCACAGGCGCGTGAGCAGCATCTTCATGATCTCCGGGTCGGTCGGCGAAGCGATGCGCACGCCGCCCGTCTTGGTCGTCGCCATGTAGTCGTCGCCCGCGCCGCCGGCGGCGCGGGCCAGGTTCCAGATCTCCAGCGGGATGCCGCCGATCAGCGCGCCCGAGGGCTTGGTGTTCAGCCCCAACGTCAGGATGCCGCCGAGCGAGCCGAAGCGCTCGATCAGCACCACCTTGCGCCCGCGGCGCGCGGCGGCGATGGCAGCGATCGGGCCGGTCGTGCCGCCGCCGACGATGACCACGTCGGCCTCCGTCAGCACGGGGACCTGTCGGCTGGGTTCCTGGATCATGGAGAGGCTCACGGGGGATGTTCCTTGTGGTGTCTGGGGGAAAGGAGAAGAGGGGAGGCAGGGACGGGGGTCAGTCCAGCTTGGCGCCCGACTGCTTGACGGCCTGCGCCCACTTGGCGATCTCGGCCTCGTTCCAGCGGGCGAATTCCTGCCGGCTGTTGCCGACCACGATGGCACCGGCCGACGCGAGCTGGCGGCGCAGATCGGGGTCGCGCAGCACCGCTACCATGTCGGCGTGGATCTTGTCGGCGATGGGTTCGGGGGTGGCGGCGGGCACGAGCGCCCCGATCCACGACACGGCTTCGAAGCCCGGCAGGCCCGACTCGGCCAGCGTGGGCACGTCGGGCAGCGTCTCGACGCGCTCCTTGCTGCTGACGGCGATGGGGCGCAGGCGCTCGGACTTCACGTGCGGCGTGGCCGCCACGATGTTGTCGAACATCAGGGTGATCTGGCCGCTGAACATGTCGTTGTAGGCCGCCGGCGTGCCCTTGTACGCAACGTGCACGAGGTCGGTGTTCGTCGCGCGCTTGAACATCTCGCCCGCCAGGTGGTTGGAGGTGCCCACGCCGCCCGAGCCGAAGTTCAGCTTGCCCGGGTTGGCGCGCGCATGCGCGATCAGTTCCTTGACGTTTCCGAAGGGCACCGAGGGGTTGGCGACCAGCACCAGCGGCGTGATCGACACCAGGGTTATGGGCTTGAAATCCTTCAGGTAGTCGTAGTTGAGCCTCGTGTAGAGCGTGGTGCTGATCGCGTTGGCCACCGTGCCGAAGAAGATGGTGTAGCCGTCGCCCGGCGCCCGCGCCGCCAGCTCGGTGCCCAGGTTGCCGCCGGCACCCGGACGGTTCTCGATCACCACCGGCTGGCCCCACTTCTCCGACAGCTTCTGCCCCACGGCCCGCGCGATCACGTCGGTGGCACTGGCGGCCGGGAAGCCGAAAAGGATGCGCACCGGCTTGGTCGGCCAGGCCGGATCCGCGGCGGTAGCGGGTGCCGCCAGCGCCATCAGGGCGGTGCCGAAGGCTGCTGCCATCAGCTGTCGTCGTGCTTGCATGCTTGTCTCCGTCGGGCATTCGCCTGTGGCGCGCCCAGTTT
>CAJYHU010000280.1 GCA_913774655.1 uncultured Luteibacter sp.
GCTGCCACATCGGGAAGAAACGCAGGCGCGAGCGGAACCGCAACGCGATGAAGACCATCGCGGTCAGGCGCAGGGCCTGCTCGCCCAACAGCGCGCCGTCGAAGACATCGGCGGCCAGGCCCAGGCAGAAGGCCATGCCGAGCGTGACGCGATCGCCCGACTGCAGGCACCAGTAAAGCAGCACCAGCGCTGGCCAGTAAGGCTTGAACGGTGCCAGCGGCCCCGGCATGGGGATCAGCATCAGCATCAACGAAAAGAACAGCGTGGCGGCGAACCACAGCTGGCGGACGCGGACCTTGTTCATCGCTGCGCTCCGCTCGTGGCCGCGTGCGCCGGCACCGGCGTGGCCGTGGGGGAGGTCACCGACGGCAGCGTGGGCGTGACCGGTGCCTGGGGATCGGGTGCGAGGTCGGCCGGCGGACCGGCCGGCGTCGCCAACGGCGGCGGCCCCGCCGGCTCGGCGAGGTCGTGCAGCAGGAGCACGTCGTCGCTGCGGTCGAGGTCGGCGGCGGGACGCGCCTGGGCGGCGAGGAACGTGCCCGAGGGCGTCTGTCCGACGTCGCGGATCTCGCCCACGGGAAATCCGGGCGGGAAGCGTCCGCCGAGGCCGGAGGTCACCAGCTTGTCACCCACCTGCACGTCGGCCGAGACCGGAATGTTGGGCAGGGTGAGCATGTCGCCCGCTCGGGAGCCGTACGCGATGGTGCGCAGGCCGGTCCGCTCGATGGTGACCGGGATGGCGTGGTTGGGGTCGGTGATGAGCATGGCGACGGACGTGGTGGGCATCACCTCCACGATCTGGCCCATCACGCCGTGGGCATCGATCACCACCTGCCCTACCCGCACGTTGTCGCGCGCGCCCAGGTTGAGCACGATGCGGTGGCGGAACGTGCCCAGGTCGACGCCCACCAGGCGGGCCAGCTGCACGTTGAGCGAGAGGCTGTGCTGGGTGTCGAGCAGTTCTTTCAGGCGCTGGTTCTGTTCGGCCACCGAAGCCATGCGGTTGAGCTTGGCGTTGGCCAGCAGCAGGTCTTCGCGCAGCCGCTGGTTGGCCTCGGTAAGGGCCTGGCGGTCGGCGAAGGCCACGGTGGCGGCGTGCAGGCCCCGCGAGGGCAGCCCGGCGATGCGATAGACCGGTTCGACCACCAGCGAGAGCGCGTAGCGCACGTTGGGCAGCCAGCCCCCGCGGTGGTCGAGCACCATCAGCACGCAGGCCAGCGCCAGGTAGACGATCAGGCGGAGCGTGCCCGCCACGCCGGGCGAGAACAGCGGCGACTTGTCGTCGCGATTGAGGGCCATGGATCAGCGCGCTCCGGCCAAATGCGCGGCGCGCGTGTCCATCATTCGAAGGCGAAGAAGTCGCTGCCGTGCTGGTCGATCATCTCCAGCGCCTTGCCGCCACCGCGGGCCACGCAAGTGAGCGGATCGTCGGCCACCTGGACGTGCAGGCCGGTTTCTTCGGAGATGAGGCGGTCGAGGTCGCGCAGCAGGGCGCCACCACCGGTCAGCACGATGCCGCGCTCGGCCACGTCGGAGCACAGCTCCGGCGGGGTCTGCTCCAGCGCGGCCTTGACCGCGGCCACGATGCCCGACAGCGGCTCATGCAGGGCCTCGAGCACCTCGTTGGAGTTGATCGAGAACATGCGCGGCACACCCTCGGCGAGGTTGCGGCCGGAGATTTCCATCTCGCGCACCTCGCTCTGGGGGAACGCGCAGCCGACCTCGAGCTTGATGCGCTCGGCGGTGGATTCACCGATCAGGGTGCCGTGGTTACGGCGCACGTAGTTGATGATGGCCTCGTCGAAGCGGTCGCCGCCCACGCGGACCGACTGCGAGTAGACGATGCCGTTCAGGGAGATGACCGCCACCTCGGAGGTGCCGCCGCCGATGTCGAGCACCATCGAGCCGCGGGCCTCGTGCACCGGAATGCCGGCGCCGATCGCGGCGGCCATGGGCTCTTCGATGAGGAAGACGTCACGGGCGCCCGCGCCTTCGGCGGACTCCTTGATGGCGCGGCGCTCGACCTGGGTGGAGCCGCAGGGCACGCAGACCAGCACGCGCGGGCTGGGACGCAGCATGCGCGAGCGGTGCACCTGCTTGATGAAGTGCTGGAGCATGGCCTCGGTCATGGTGAAGTCGGCGATGACGCCGTCCTTCATCGGCCGCACCGTGGCGATGTTGCCGGGGGTGCGGCCGAGCATGCGCTTGGCGTCGCCACCCACGGCCGCGACGGCGCGCGGGCCGCCCGGGCCGCGGTCCTGGCGGATCGCCACCACCGACGGTTCATTGAGGACGATGCCCTGGCCCCGCACGTAGATAAGCGTATTCGCCGTGCCGAGATCGATGGAAATATCGTTCGAAAAGATTCCGCGGAACTTCTTAAACATGATGCGGCGGGCGCCAATTGCGGGAAAAAGTAAGCGTGCGAGTCTAGATTGGCGTCCTGTCCCACGCAAGGGCGCAGAAGTTAAGAAAGCCTTGTAAGTCCGGGTGATGCGTGAGGATGCGTTACCAGGATCGCACTGTCGTGGCTGCCCCGGTGTCGCCTACGGAGGCGATTTTGGGTACGATCCGCAGGTTTGGCGGGCCCCCGGTGGTTCGCCCCCGCGGCGGCCCCCTCCGGCCGCGCCACTTACCTTTCAGGGTCGCCCAATCGCATGACTGCCGTTATCTGCGGATCGCTCGCCTATGACACCATCATGGTGTTCCAGGACCAGTTCAAGAACCACATCATTCCGGATCAGGTGCACATCCTGAACGTGTCGTTCCTGGTACCGGCCATGCGCCGGGAGTTCGGCGGCTGCGCGGGCAACATCGCCTACAACCTGAAGCTGCTCGGCGGCCACCCGATGCCGGTGGCCACGGTGGGCCAGGATTTCGCGCCGTACCGCGCGCACATGGAGAAGCACGGCATCCGCCTCGACGGCGTGCGCCAGTACGACGACATGTTCACCCCGCAGTGCTTCATCACCACCGATCTGGACAACAACCAGATCACCGCCTTCCATCCGGGTGCCATGTCGAATGCGCACGACAACCACGTGCGCGACATCCCCGACTATGCCTTCGGCATCGTGGCGCCGGACGGCCGCGAGGCGATGCTGCAGCACGTGGACGAGTTCGCCGCGCGCGGCGTGCCGTTCATTTTCGATCCGGGCCAGGCGATGCCGCTGTTCAACGGCGACGAGTTCCGCGCGATGATCGACAAGTCGACGTATGTCATTGTCAACGATTACGAATCGCAGTTGCTGCAGCAGCGCACGGGCTGGAGCGCGGCGGAGATCGCCTCGAAGGTGAAGGCCTACATCGTGACCCTCGGCCCGCGCGGTTCGTTGATCCACGCCGATGGCGAGACGATCGAGATCGGGCCGGCTCGCGAGCGCAAGGTGGTCGATCCCACCGGCTGCGGCGACGCGTACCGCGCCGGCCTCATCTTCGGCATCATGAAGGGCTACGACTGGAAGACCATCGGCAACATGGCGTCGCTCATGGGCGCGCTGAAGGTGGAGCATCCCGGCACGCAGAACCAGTATTTCACGTACGACGAGTTCGCGGCCGAGTTCGAGGAGCAGTTCGGCTACGCCATCGGTTGATCGCGGGGCACGCCCCCGGCGGCGATGAGGCGAAAGGGCGGTGCAGCGATGCGCCGCCCTTTTTTGTTCATAGCGGAAGCCCGGGGATGTCGCATGGATGCGGGCCTTGCCGCCGGCTCGTGGGGGGATGCCCCCGGCACTGCGTGAAGAGCTTTTTTAAGCGATTTGCTTCGGATGATCGCGCATGCGATCCGCCCCCCCGTCGTTAGACGGCGTGTCGCATGGTCACCCTTCGTCCGACGGAAGGGTGGGAGCGGCCGTATCGGCGATGGCTCAACCGCGCGGCTTGAAGCCCATGGTGGCGTTCACGGCGTCCTTCCAGCCCGCGTAGAGCTCGTCGCGACGCTCCTGGCCCATCGACGGTTTGAACTCGCGATCGACAGCCCAGCGACGGGCGATGTCGTCCTTGCTCTTCCAGAAGCCCACGGCCAGCCCCGCCAGGTAGGCCGCACCCTGCGCCGTGGTTTCCTGCACTTTCGGACGCAGCAGGGTCACATCGAGGATATCGGCCTGGAACTGCGCCATGAAGTCGTTGGCGATCGCACCGCCGTCGGCACGCAGCTCCTTGAGCTCGAGCCCGGAGTCGCTCTGCATCGCCTCCAGCACGTCGCAGGTCTGGTAGGCCATCGACTCCAGCGCGGCCCGGATGAATTGCTCTTTCGTGGTGCCACGCGTGAGGCCGAACACGGCGCCGCGCACGTCGCTGCGCCAGTACGGCGCCCCCAACCCGACGAACGCGGGCACGAAGTACACACCGTCGTTATCCTTTGCCCGTTCGGCGTACGCCTGCGAGTCCGAGGCCTTGCCGAGCATGCGCAGTCCGTCGCGCAGCCACTGGATGACCGACCCGGCAACGAAGATGCTGCCCTCCAGCGCGTATTCGACCTTGCCGTCGACACCCCATGCGATGGTGGTGAGCAGCCCGTTCTTGGAGCGCACCGCCTTCTCGCCGGTGTTCATCAGCATGAAGCAGCCGGTGCCATAGGTGTTCTTCGCCAGCCCAGGTTCGAAGCAGGCCTGGCCGAACAGCGCCGCCTGCTGGTCGCCGGCGATACCTGCGATCGGCACCTGCAACCCGAAGAACAGCTTCGGTTGCGTCGTGCCGTAGACCTCGCTGGACGATTTCACCTCCGGCAACATCGAGCGCGGCACGTTGAGCATGGCCAGCAGCTCGTCGTCCCAACGCCGCTCGTAGATGTCGTACATCAGCGTGCGCGAGGCGTTGGTGTAGTCGGTGACGTGCACCTTGCCGCCGGTGAGGTTCCAGATGAGCCAGGTATCGATGGTGCCGAAGGCCAGTTCGCCCTTTTCGGCGCGCTCCTGCGCACCTTCGACGTGATCGAGGATCCAGCGCACCTTGGTGCCGGCGAAATAGGCGTCGATCAGCAGGCCGGTCTTGTCGCGCACCTTCTGCTCATGGCCTTCGTCCTTGAGGCGGTCGCAGATGCCGGCGGTCTGCCGCGATTGCCAGACGATGGCGTTGTAGATCGGCTGGACGGTGGCGCGGTCCCATAACACCGCGGTCTCGCGCTGGTTGGTGATGCCGATGCCTTCGATACAGGTGGCGTCGATGCCCGAACTGCTGATGACCTCGGTCATCGTCGACAGCACGCTGGTCATGATCTCGCGAGGGTTATGTTCGACCCAGCCCGGCTGGGGGAATATCTGCGGAAACTCCCGCTGCGCGGTACCGGCGATGTTGCCGTCATGGTCGAAGAGGATCGCACGCGAACTCGTCGTGCCCTGGTCGATCGCCAGAATGTATTTCTTATCCATGTCCGGGCCTCACAGCAGGTCGTTGGAAGTCGCCACCTTCGCCTGGCGCGCTTCGGCGAGCGCGCGCTGGCGGGCGGGAAGGAAGGGATGCACCAGGAGCTGGTAGGCGCCCGCGCCAACCACGCCGCCGATGAAGGGGCCCACGATCGGCACCCACCAGTAGTTGTCCGGACCGGGCAGTGCCGACGGTCCCCAACCTGCGAGGTAGGCGAACAGGCGCGGGCCGAAGTCGCGCGCCGGGTTGATCGCCCATGCCTCCAGATAGCCCATGCAGGCGCCGATGGTGGCGACCAGCAGGCCGATGATCAACGCGCCCGAGTTCGCGCCGGGCGCCATCTCGTTGTACTGCTCGGTGATGGCGAAGATGCCGAAAAGAAGGAACGCGGTGAGGATCACCTGGTCCGACAAGGCATGCATCGGCGAGATGGCCAGGCCCGGATGGGTGAAGAACACGCCAGCGGCACCACCGGCCTCGCGGGTCAGCTGATGCGCCTGGTTGAAATGGTCGATCACCGGACCGAACAGCGCATAGACGATGGCCGCGCCAAGGAAGGCACCGATGACCTGGGCGATCCAGTACGGCACGACTTTTTTCCAGGGGAAATCGCGGAACAGGGCCAGGGCCAGCGTCACGGCAGGGTTCGCGTGCGTGCCGGAAATCGAACCCGTGGCGTAGATGGCAATGGTGACCGCCAGGCCCCAGGCGATACACACGCCCCAGTAGGCATTCTGGTAGGGGCTGGGGTCGTAAAGCACGTACATGCACGCCACGGAATCGCCGAACGCGATGATGATGAACATCGCCAGGGCTTCGGATATCAACTCGCCGATCTGTTGCCGCATGATCCCTTTCTCCATTGGTTTCACGGTGTCTGCGCCGCCGGCATGCCTTGGAGGCGTGTGCGGTGGGCAAGGTATTCAGTGAGGCGTTGCACGCCGTCGGCGTCCACGCGCAGGCCAAGCTTGCTGCGGCGCCAGAGGATATCGTCGGCTTCGGTCGCCCATTCGTGGCGCACGAGGTAATCGACTTCGGTCTGGTAGAGATCGGCACCGAAGTGCTCGCCCAGCTCATCGAGACCGCTGGCTTCGCCGAGCAGGTCGCGGGCACGCGTGCCGTAGTTGTGCGCCAGTCGCGAAGCGAAGCGCTCGTCGAGCCAGGGACGGATCGAACGCAAATCGGCGATCAGTTCGTCCATGTCGCGCTCGCCGCCGCCCGGCAACGGGGGCGCGTCGGCGGTCCACGCGGGTCGCTCGTTGCCGAGGAGCGGCGCCAGGCGATCGACGGCTTCTTCCGCCAGCTTGCGGAAGGTGGTCAGCTTGCCGCCGAAGACGTTGAGCAGCGGTGCGCCGTTGCGGTCGATGTCGAGCAGGTAGTCGCGGGTAACCTCCGACGCGTTGCCCGAGTCGTCCTGGAGCAGCGGGCGCACGCCGCTATAGCTCCAGACCACGTCGTTGGCGGTCAGCTGCTTCTTGAAATAACGGTTCGCGGCGTCGCACAGATAGCGGATTTCATCCGCGGAGATCACCGGGCGCGACGGGTCGTCCTTGTATTCGATGTCGGTGGTGCCGATGAGGGTGAAATCCTGCTCGTACGGGATCGCGAACACGATGCGCCGATCCGGCTGCTGGAAGATGTACGCGTAGCGGTGGTCGAACAGCTTCGGCACCACGATGTGGCTGCCCTTGATCAGGCGCAGCGAGTGGTCGTGCTTGACGTGGGCGACATCGTCGAGAAAGGACGCGGCCCACGGGCCGGCCGCATTGACCAACGCGCGGGCCTTCACGAAGTGACGGGTGCCGTCGCGCCCCTCCAGCTCGGCCGTCCACCCGTCCCCGTCGCGCCGGGCGCTCACGCAGCGGGTGTGGGTCTCGATGCGCGCGCCGCGGCGTGCGGCATCCATCGCGTTGAGCACGACGAGGCGGGCATCCTGCACCCACGCGTCGGAATAGACGAAACCCTGGTGGAACTC
Source organism: uncultured Luteibacter sp. (assembly GCA_913774655.1). Classification (GTDB taxonomy): domain Bacteria; phylum Pseudomonadota; class Gammaproteobacteria; order Xanthomonadales; family Rhodanobacteraceae; genus Luteibacter; species Luteibacter sahnii. Next base: position 7,340 of record CAJYHU010000280.1, read on the forward strand.
GTCACGCAGGGGCTCGCCGGTAACGTGCTTGCCGAAACGCACGCGACGCGAACCCGGCAACGTGCGCCGGCCACGGCCAAGGTGATCGTAGAGGAAGAGACCGATGCGGATCATCCAGGCAGGGCGCAGGTGCGGCTGGTGCGGCAGCACGAAGCGCAGCGGCCAGATGATGTGGGGCGCGGCTCGCAGCAGCACCTCGCGCTCGGCCAGCGCCTTGCCGACGAGGGCGAACTCGAACTGCTCGAGGTAGCGCAGCCCGCCGTGGATGAGCTTGGTGCTCGCGCTCGACGTATGCGAGGCGAGGTCGTCGCGTTCGCACAGCCATACGCTCAGCCCACGCCCGACCGCATCCCGCGCGATACCCACGCCATTGACGCCCCCACCGACCACCAGCACATCGACTTGCTCGACCATCGCACGCTCCGCTCAGGCTGAGAGCGACGCGTCGTCACGATGGAACACCCTACGCTCGGGTACGTTCGATTCGGATCAGAGGCGCCGTGGTATGCGCATAAACGAACAGATCACATCGTGACGAGCGGGCCGCTCGCGTTGAAATGAGCATATTCGAACACAAACGAACATCGCACGCTGCACTGCAGCGAATCGGTGGCGGGGGAATCGATGGCGTTTCGATCCACCGTCTACCACTGGTGGCGGGGCCAGCAAGACCCAGGCGTTACCTGGACCGTCCAGGCCGAGGCATCGGCACGAAGGGGGCGTGGAGTGCGGCCGGGCATGCGCCACTTCCCGGTGTCGGGCACATGGTTTGCCCCGTTCACGGCGACGCGTGGGTGGCTCGGCGATCAGCCCGCGACGTGCAGTTCGGTGCCCGCGGCTTCGAGCACCGGCATGAGCGCGTCGGGTGGCTGGCGATCGGTGAACCATGCGTTTACCCGAGAGAAATCACCCAGGCGAACCATCGCATTTCGGCCGATCTTGGTGTGGTCGGCGCCGAGGAAAACCTGTCGGGAGTGGTCGATGATGGCCTGCGCCACGCGGACTTCATGGAAATCGAAGTCGAGCAAGGTGCCGTCCGGTTCGATACCCGAGATGCCGATGATGCCGTAGTCGACCTTGAACTGGCGGATGAGCTCGATCGTGGCCTCGCCCGTCACGCCGTGGTCTCGACCGCGGACGACACCGCCGGCGACGATCACCTCGAAGGTTGGGTTGTCGCTGAGAAGGATCGCGATATTCAGGTTATTGGTGATCACACGCAGGTCGCGATGTTCAAGCAACGCGCGTCCCACGACCTCGTTGGTGGTCCCGAGGTTGATGAACAGCGATGAGCCATCCGGAATGGCTCGTGCGATCGCCTTGGCGATGCGTCCTTTCTCGTCGGCCTGGAGGCTTTGCCGCGCGGCGTAAGCCACGTTCTCGATACTGGAGGGCGCACTCACACCGCCGTGGTAGCGGCGAATCAACCCGCCATCAGCGAGCAGGTTCAGGTCACGACGAATCGTCTGCGGCGCGACGTCGAAATGACTGGCCAGCTCGTCGACGCCAACGAAGCCTTCGCGCTGGACGATAGCGACCAACGCTTCCTGCCTTCGATTGAGTCGTAGATCCATCGCTCCTCCGGTACGGATTAGTGCGAAACCATGATGCCGATTAAAGACGGGGCTGTCATGCCGCGGAGCGAGGCGTGTGATGCCTGGCGTCAGGCGGGGGCGGTGGGACGCCCGTAACGGTCATCGCAAGGCCTCATTCGCCGCCTTGTGAGGTCGAGGGTTCGCGGACGCGGTCCGCCCCCACCCCTCCGACAGGAGGGTGCGTGCGAGAAAAAGAAAAAACCCGGTCTCGACGAGACCGGGTTTTTTGGGATAAAGCCCCTGGCGGTGACCTACTCTTGCATGGCTTGAGCCACACTACCATCGGCGCATGCGCGTTTCACTTCTGAGTTCGGGATGGGATCAGGTGGGACCACGCCGCTATGGCCGCCAGGGAA
>CAJYHU010000281.1 GCA_913774655.1 uncultured Luteibacter sp.
GCACCTGCGCGAACAGACCCACTGGATCATCGATCCGCAGCCGTCGTCGGAGGCATGGCTCGGCACGCTGGAGAAGAAAAAACGCAGCGACCTCGTGCAGCGGGTCGGGCGCGCCTATCGCAAGCTCGGTGGCGACGCGGCGCTGCACGTCTTCGATACGCCGGACGCGATGCCCCGCTACTGCCGGCTCATCAACGAGGCCTACGCACGAACCTGGCATCACGATGCGCTGCCGATCGACTGGGAAGCGCCGGCGCGTGTCGACCTGTTTCGCCGTCTCGCGGCGGCGGGTCAACTCATCGGCCACGTGGTGTTGCGCGACGACCGGCCGTTAGCCTACGTGCACGGTTATCGCGTGAGCGGCACCTACCTGGTGGAAGACCTCGGCTACGACGATGCGGTGGCCAAGGCGGGCATCGGATCGGTCGCCGTGTTCCAGGCGATCCGCGGCGTGATGGACCGCTATCCCGGCGAACGGATCAGCTTCGGGTATGGCGACAACCAGTACAAGCGCGTGCTGGCGAGCCGCGGCGAGGCCTGCGGTTCGTTGTACCTCGTGCGTCCCGGCCCGGCGACCGCGGGGTTCCACATGTACGCGCCCGCGCGATGGCTATATCGTGGGCTCCGCCGGATGCGCGAGGTCAGTCGCGCAGATGGCCCAGCAGTTCGCTGACTTCCTCTTCCGTGAGGCCCACGGCCTCGACCGATAGCCATACGGGGCGTCCGCTGACCGCCTCGGTAAGCTGGCAGGCTCCTTCCATCGGCAGCTTCCCGAGCAGTTCGTCGTCGAGGGCGAGCACGCCCTCGTAGACACTCACCACCGCGAAACCGCCGTGGCGTTCGAGGACGGCGAATTGAAGGTCGGGGTGCCACCACACCACCCGCGAAGTCAGCCGCATCAGTGGGTGACCGCCAGCGAAGCGATGGCATGGAGCCGGTTGGCGTAGTCGCTGAAACCGATGCCGCTGGCGGTCGGATCCACGTCCTTGTCGAACAGGTAGATGCCCTCCATCGCGATACGCGCACCGAGGGCTTCCAGTTCGAGCAACACCGACTCGTCCAGTTGCAACTGGATCGGTGCGGCGACATCACATGCCGTGGCGGCACGCTCTGCCGGTTGCGCGAGCCCCACCGGCTGGCCGTCCACGTTGAGCACGACGAAACGATCCTCCGCCACCTGACGCAGGAAATGGGGAAAGAAACGACGGTAGAACGGGCGGTGCACGATACGGGAACGGTGGGGACGCTCGATGTAGGCGCGCACTGTAGCAGCACCCGTCCAATCGCGCCCATTGAGGGAGAAACGCTAGTGTCCCGCCGCTTTCAGCGCGTGGTGGACATCCTGGAGCAGGGGCGGCAGGACATCGGGTTCTTCATGCGTGCGCAACAGCTTGCGCAACGCGCGCAGATCCTGCCGGGCGCCGAGGGCATCGGACAGGTCGGACATCCGTTTCGCGGCCAGTTTGTCCTCATGCGCCCGATGATGGGCAGGTGCGTCCACCATGTTCAGGGCTTTGCGCCAGAACTCCAGCTGCATGCGAAGCCGGCGTGCCCGGCGGCGCCAGCGGTGGCGATTGGCTTGCGTGCCATGGCGCGCCGCGCGCGTCTCCGCCTTGGCGACCCGTCGCTCCGACGCCGCCAGCGCTTTTTCGATGTCGTCGCGCTCAAGCGCCGCCCAGGGCAGGGCCTGAATATGCACGCCCAGTTCGGCGAGTCGTTGCCGGCGCTGCGCGAATGCCGGGTCCCGTCGCAGGGCACGTTCGAGTTTCTCGTCTCGCCGCGCAGCGAGACGGCCGATCACCGCCCGCCACGTCGCGGACGGCGTATCACCCGCGACGGTCTTTGCCATCGCCAGGGCCACATGCGCATCGCGCAGGGCGGACAACCCGGTGGCCAGCGATGACAGTTCGGTCCAGAGGGGATCCAGGGCGTCACCGAAGCGGCCGGCACCCAGGGCCAGCAGGCTCTTCAGGCGACGAAACGACTTGCGCGCCTCGTGCACGCCTTTATGGCGATCGGACGCATCGGCGAGGGCGCGGATGGCCCGGCGGCACTCGCGCTCCGCCAGTGATGCAAGCGCCTGCGCGAGGGGGGGAGACGGGAGTGGCCGGGTCATCGGCACTAGATACCACGGAAATCACTCACCCTACCGTGGTATAGCCGGGTTTCCGTCATGGAGGGTTTATCACCGGGGTGCCATCATTCGTGCCGAACACGGGCCGTCCCGCGCCCGCCCTTGGACTACCGATGTTGAGTTGGCGAGATCACCCGGTCATGGATGACGGCTTGTCGCTGGTCGACGCGCTGCGCGAAGGCGACCACGAAGAAGCCCGGTTCCTGTCCGCCCGCGTACTCGATGTGGCCGAAAACGACGGCCTTACCGAAGTGGCCTCCGCCGTCCGCTCGCTGCACGCCTGCCTCGAACCCGTGGCTGGATCGGCCAACGCGATGCAGCGCACCCTGGCATCCTTGACCCTTCTCGGCGCGTTGCTGCGTATCCAGTACGGCTTCTGAGGCTCAGGCGCCGGTGGCGTCGTCGCCGCGGGTACC
>CAJYHU010000282.1 GCA_913774655.1 uncultured Luteibacter sp.
CACCTCCTACCCGGGGCTGCTTGGCGAATGGCTGCGTAGCCATGGCGTCGCGGCGCGGGTGGTCTACCTGGCCGGTTCGGTGGAGATCGCCCCGCGCCTGGGCACCGCCGATGCCATCTGCGACCTCGTTTCCAGCGGTGCCACCCTGGTAGCGAACCAGCTGCGCGAAGCGGCCGTGGTCATCGAAAGCGAAGCCGTGCTGGCCGGTCGTCGCGACCTGCCGGCGGACGAGCGCGGCGAAATCGCCGAGTTGCTGCTGCGTCGCCTTGATGGCGTGATCCAGGTGCGCGACTCGCGGCTGATCCTGTTGCAGGCACCGCGCAACGCGCTCGACGACATCACCCGCCTTCTGCCGGGTATGCCTGTGCCCACCCTGACTGCGGTCGACGGCGCACCGGACCAGGTGGTGGTGCAGGCGCTGTGTGCGGGCTCGGTGAGCTGGCGCCAACTCGAAGACATGAAACGTGCCGGGGCCCGCGACATGCTGGTGCTGCCGGTGGAGAAGATGCTGGCATGAAACGGATCGACTGGAACGGCCTCGACGAGGCCGGTCGTGCGGCGGCGTTGGCGCGTCCCGCGCAATCGCGCGCGACCGAGTTACGCGACGGGGTCGAGGCGATCGTCGCCGACGTCCGCCAGCGCGGTGATGGCGCCCTGCGCGAACTCACGCAGCGCTACGACGGCATCATCCTCGATACGCTGCAGGTCGGCGACGAGGAGTTTGCCGCTGCCGAAGCCCGGCTGACGTGCGAACTGAAAACCGCGATCCGGGATGCCGCCGATCGCATCGAGCGTTTCCATCGGGCGTCGGCGCCGGTGGCGGTGTCCGTGGAAACCGCACCCGGCGTGCGCGTGGAGCGCGTGCTGCGGCCGATCCGGCGTGTCGGCCTCTACGTACCGGCGGGTGGGGCGCCGCTGCCGTCGACGGCGATCATGCTCGGTGTACCGGCCGCCATCGCCGGATGCCGCGACGTGGTGCTCTGCACGCCCGTGCAGGCCGACGGCCGCTGCGACGACGCGGTGCTCTACGCGGCGAAGGTGACCGGCGTGCATCGTGTGTTCAAGCTGGGTGGCGCGCAGGCGATCGCCGCCATGGCCTACGGCACGGACACCGTGCCTCGCTGCGACAAACTCTTCGGCCCGGGCAACGCGTGGGTCACCGAGGCCAAGCTGCAGGTGGCCGGCGACCCGGCGGGCGCGGCCATCGACATGCCGGCCGGGCCGTCCGAAGTGCTCGTCATCGCCGACGAGGAGGCGGACGCTCGGTTTGTCGCCGCCGACCTCCTGTCTCAGGCCGAACATGGCCCCGACTCACAGGTGTTGCTGGTCAGTCCGTCGCATGCCCTGCTTGAACGCGTGGGCGACGAAGTGGAAAGGCAACGGCGGGCATTGCCGCGTGCCGACATCGCCGCCGCGGCGCTGGGCGAGAGTCGCCTCGTGCACGTGCGCGATCTCGACCAGGCGCTGGATGTGAGCAACCGCTACGCGCCCGAGCATCTGATTGTCCAAACCCATGATCCGCGCGCTCTGCTGGAGGGCATCGAATCCGCCGGTTCCGTGTTTCTTGGCCCGTGGACGCCCGAGTCGCTCGGCGATTACTGCAGCGGGAGCAACCACGTGTTGCCCACGTATGGCTATGCGCGCAGCTACAGCGGCGTATCGGTGGCGAGTTTCCAGAAGCAGGTGACCGTGCAGGAGGCCTCCGCCGAAGGCCTTCGGCACATCGGGCCCTGTGCCGCGACGCTTGCCGCCGCCGAACAGCTCGACGCGCACCGCCGCGCCGTGACGCTCCGTCTTGCCGCCATGGATGCCATCGCATGACCGTGCTCGATCTCGCCCGGGCGGACATCCGCGCCCTCGTTCCGTACTCCAGTGCCCGCATGGAGGCGTCGGGCGGCACCGTGCTGCTCAATGCCAACGAATCGTCGCGGCCACCGAACGTGCCGGGCGGGGAAGGTCTCAACCGCTATCCGGATCCTCAGCCGCGTGCCTTGGTGAATGGCCTGGCCGAGCTCTATGGCAGCGACCCGTCGCGGCTGCTCGTCACCCGCGGTAGCGATGAAGCCATCGACCTGCTTGTGCGCGCGTTCTGTCGCGCGGGCCAGGACGCGATACTCATCTCGCCGCCCACCTTCGGCATGTATGCCGTGTGCGCGCGCATCCAGGGCGCGCAGGTGCTGGAATGTCCCTTGGGCGACGCGGGCACACTCGACCCGGCGCGCCTCTTGGCAGCGGTGACGCCGCACACACGGCTGGTGTTCGTCTGTGCGCCCAACAACCCGACCGGCAACCGGGTGGATATCGACACCCTGCGCTATCTCGCGACAGCCCTGGCCGATCGCGCCGTGCTGGTGGTGGACGAAGCGTATGCGGAGTTCAGCGGCGTCGAAAGCGCGGTGACGCTGGTCGACGAGGTCGACAACGTCGCCGTGCTGCGCACCCTCTCCAAGGCTTGGTCGCTCGCGGGTGCACGCATCGGTACCGTGATCGCCCGCGACGAGGTCATCGACCTGTTGCGCCGTATCGTCCCCCCTTACCCGCTGCCGTCGCCGTGCGTCGATGCGGCCCTGGGTGCGCTGTCGGAGGAGGGGCGCCGCCTGCAGCGCCACCACCTGCAAGAGATCCTCACTGAGCGCGCACGGATGACGGTCGAGCTGGCGAACCTGCCCGGCGTGCGCGAGGTATTGCCGTCGCACGCCAATTTCCTTGCCGTGCGCTTCGACGACGCGTCGACCACCTACCGGCGCCTTTATGCCGCCGGCATCGTGGTGCGTGACATCACGAAGTATCCGGGCCTGGGCGATGCGCTGCGCATCACCGTGGGCACGGGTAACGAAAACGATCGCGTGCTCGCCGTGCTGCGTGCGGGAGCATCCGCATGAGCCGCAAGATTCTCTTCCTCGACCGGGACGGCTGCATCATCGAGGAACCGGCCGACGAACAGATCGACAGCCTCGACAAGCTGGCGCTGCTGCCCGGTGTCATTGCCGCGTTGCAACGTTGCGTGGCCGCCGGCTACGAGCTGGTGATGGTGACCAACCAGGATGGCCTTGGTACACCGTCGTTTCCGCAGGCCGCGTTCGACGGCCCTCACCAGTTCCTGCTGCGCCTGCTCGCGTCGCAAGGCATCGCGTTCCGCGAGCAGCTGATCGATCGCAGTTTTCCCCACGATAACCTCGACACCCGCAAGCCGGGCACGGGGCTGACGCGGCACTGGCTGGCCGACGATGGCTGGAGCCGGGCGCAGTCGGCGATGGTGGGCGACCGCGAGACCGACCTCCTGTTCGCCGCCAACATGGGCGTGCGCGGGTTCCGGGTGGGGCCGCGGGGCATGACGTGGGACGAGATCGCCCACGCGCTGATCGATGCGCCGCGCACGGCGGACGTGGTGCGGCGGACAAAAGAGACCTCGATCCACGTCACCGTGGACCTGGATCGCGTCGCCGAGCCGCGCATCCATACCGGCCTCGGTTTTTTCGACCACATGCTCGAACAGATCGGAAAGCACGGCGGCTTCTCGCTCGCGCTGACCTGCGAAGGCGACACGCATATCGACGAACACCACACCATCGAAGACTCGGCACTGGCCCTCGGTCAGGCACTGCGCCAGGCGCTGGGGGACAAGCGAGGCATCGGTCGCTATGGCTTTGCCCTGCCGATGGACGAGAGCGCCGCCCGTGCCGAGCTGGATCTCTCCGGGCGGCCTTACTTCGTCTTCGAGGGCGCGTTTCCCCGCGAGAGGGTCGGTGACATGCCGACCGAACTCGTGCCGCACTTCTTTCGCTCGCTCTGCGAGACGCTCGGCGCCAACCTGCACCTCACCGTCTACGGCGAAAACGCCCACCACATGGTGGAGGGGTGCTTCAAGGCGCTTGCGCGCACCTTGCGCCAGGCCATCCGGCGCGAAGGCGCCGATCTGCCCAGCACGAAGGGGAGCCTGTGAAGCGGGTCGTGCTCGTCGACGCGGGCGGCACCAACATCGGTTCGGTCCGCTACGCCCTGCAACGCCTCGGCACCGACGCGGAGCTGACGGCCGATGCCGCGCGCATCCGGTCGGCCAGTCATGTCATTCTCCCGGGCGTCGGGGCGGCGGCGCCGGGCATGCGCCGGCTGAGGGACGCCGGACTCATCGACGTGTTACGCCAGCTTTCGCAGCCCGTGCTCGGCGTCTGCCTGGGCATGCAGTTGCTCTGCGATTACTCGGATGAAGGCGATACGGAGTGCCTAGGGGTGATCCCCGCGACGGTGCATCGCTTCGAGGACCGCCCCGGCCTGCGCGTGCCGCACATGGGCTGGAACCACATACGGCGCGACTCGGCCCACGCGCTCACGGAAGGGCTCGGCGACGACGATACCGCCTACTTCGTGCATAGCTATGCGGTGCCCGTGGGTGCTTATACCCTGGCATCGACCGAGCATGGCGGGCTGTTTTCCGCCGTCATCGCCGCCGATAACTTCATGGGCATGCAGTTCCACCCCGAGCGTTCGGCGGGCGTGGGCGCTAGGCTCCTGCGGAATTTTCTCTCGCTATGACTTTACCGATTCCCGCCATCGACCTGCGCGACGGCAACGTGGTGCGTCTGTTCAAAGGCGATTACACCCGACAGACCACGTTCGATGTGGCGCCGCTCGATCTCGCGACACGTTACGCGCGGGAGGGTGCCACCTGGCTGCACGTGGTCGACCTCGACGGCGCACGTTCGGGACGCTTCGAGAACCTGCCGGTCGTGACCCGCCTGGTCGCCGCCGGGGCGCTCGACGTACAGGCCGGCGGCGGTGTCCGTGACGAAGAGGGCGTCCGCCGCCTCCTCGATGCGGGCGTCGGCCGCGTGGTCGTAGGGAGCATCGCCATCCGCGAGCCGGCAACGGTGGCCGGCTGGATCGACCGTCTTGGGCCGGAGCGAATCGTGCTGGCGCTCGATACGCGCTGGCGCGACGGCGCCTGGACGTTGCCGAGCGCCGGCTGGACCGCCGACGAAGCGCGCACGCTCGATGAGTTGTTGCCGTTCTATCGCGAGGCCGGTGCACGCCACCTGCTGTGCACGGACATCGACCGCGATGGCACCATGACGGGGCCCAATCTCTCGCTCTACGAACACATCGCGCACGTCGCGCCGGGTTTCCAGGTGCAGGCGTCGGGCGGCGTGCGTTCGCTCGCCGATATCGAGGCCCTGGTGGCGCGGCGGCTTGATGGGGTGATCCTCGGTCGTGCGTTGCTACAGGGGGAGTTCACGCTTCGCGATGCGTTACGTACCGCGGAGGTCGCATGCTGAGCCGGCGTATCGTGCCTTGCCTCGACGTGCGCGACGGGCAGGTGGTGAAAGGTGTGCGGTTCCGCGATCACGTGGTGGTGGGCGGCATCGTGGACCTCGCCTTGCGGTATCGCGACGAAGGTGCCGACGAGCTGGTGTTCTACGGCATCACGGCGAGCCCGGAAGGTCGCCGTGTCGACCGCGACTGGGTGGAGCGGGTTGCTCGCCAGATCGATATTCCGTTCTGCGTCGCCGGTGGCATCCGCAGCGTGGACGATGCGCGCGAGGTGCTGCACGCGGGCGCGGACAAGGTGTCCATCAACTCCCCCGCGCTCGAACGGCCCGCGCTGATCGGCGAGATCGCCGACGCGTTCGGCGTGCAGTGCGTTGTGGTTGGCGTCGACAGCCTGCGCGACGAGGACGGCCAGTGGCGGGTTCGCCAGTACACCGGCGATCCGTCGAAAACGCGTGCGTTGCGCAAGCGCACGCTCGATTGGCTGGTGGAGGCACAGTCGCTGGGCGCAGGCGAGATCGTGCTCAACTGCATGGGCACCGACGGTGTGCGTCGCGGCTACGACATCGAGCAGCTGCGGGCGGCGCGCGCGTTGTGCCGCGTGCCGCTGGTGGCCTCCGGCGGCGCGGGTACGGCGGCCCATTTCACCGAGGTGTTCGAACAGGCGGATGTGGACGCCGCGCTTGCGGCGAGCGTGTTCCATTCCGGCGAGATCGCCATTCCCGCCCTGAAGCGCGAACTGCGCGCACAGGGCATCGAGGTTCGCGTATGACTGATATTTCTCCCGACTTCGCCAAGGGCGACGGCCTGGTGCCTGCGATCGTGCAGCACGCGCGCACCGGCGAAGTGTTGATGCTGGGATACATGAACGCCACGGCGTTGGAGACGACATGCCGCAGCGGTCTCGTCACGTTCTATAGCCGGAGCAAGCAGCGCCTGTGGACCAAGGGCGAAACCTCGGGCGACACGTTGTCGCTGGTGGACGTGCGCCAGGACTGCGACGCGGACACGCTGCTGGTTCGTGCGTTGCCGGCGGGGCCCACGTGTCATACCGGCACATCGAGTTGCTTCGGTGACGAGGTCGTGCCGCCGCTGGGGTTTCTCGCCGAACTGGATGCCGTCGTGGCGTCCCGCCATGCCGAGCGCCCCGAGGGGAGTTACACCACGCGATTGTTCGACGGCGGCATCCGCCGCATGGCGCAGAAAGTGGGCGAGGAGGGCGTCGAGACTGCGCTGGCCGCGGTCGCGGAGGACGACG
>CAJYHU010000283.1 GCA_913774655.1 uncultured Luteibacter sp.
GGAAGCGTGCTTTCGGCGACTCCAGTTCGAAGACGTCGCCGTCTTCCACGAAACGGTTCTTCGGCTGGATACGCGGGTCGTCGGTCGCGTAGACCTCGACATCGTGGCGGGCCACGAGATCGGAGACGCCCCCGATGTGGTCGGCGTGGTGATGCGTGAGCAGGATGGCGCGCAGCGTCCAACCGCGCTCGGCCAGCGCGGCTTCGACGGGGGTGGCGTCACCGGGATCCACGACGAAGGCATTGCCCTCGTCATCGGCGACCAGCCAGATGTAGTTGTCGCTCAAGGCCGCGACGGGTACCCAGTGCATCGGGCCGGCTCCGTGACGTCATAGGGCGCGAACACCCAGGGAATGGCCGCCGGAAAGGGCGGGCCGCCGGACTATATCAACGGGGTATCGGCGTCTTGTTAGAAGCCCGTTAACCGTGCGGAGCCCGTTCAACGTGACTACACTCCCCCCATGCCCCAGTTCGCCCCGGACATCTACGCCTCTCCGCAGATCGGCAAGCTGCTTGCCGACGAAGCCCGCGTGCTCGGTCCGATGCTGGCCCGTTGCACCGCCGACCACGGCCTGCACCTGACCGCCGCGGCACAGGCGGGGGTGCCCGCGCTGCCCCTGCTGGGGCACTGGGCCACGGTGAGGGTGGGTGGAGCGTCCCTGGCCGGCGACGTGCGCGCGAGCGGCCTGGAGCCCCTCCCGTTCGTCGACGACGCCTTCGGGGTGGTGCTGCTCCGGCACGCCCTGGAAACCACGGCTCGTCAGGACAACCTGCTCGACGAAGCCATCCGCGTGCTTGCGCCGGGCGGCATGCTGGCGATTACTGGCATCCATCCCGTGGGCCTGTGGTCGCCGTGGGTCGCCCGGCACAGCCGGGGCACGCGGCCCCGGCTCACCTGGCCGTGGTGGTGGAGCCAGCGGCTCGTGCGCGACGATTTCGAGCTGGCCATGCCCAGGCGCGTAGGCAGCCCCTGGCCTCGGGCGAGCGGCGTGCCCTTCGGCGAATCGATGATCGGTGGGGGATACCTCCTGCTGGCGCGCAAAAAACGTCCCGCGGCGGTACCCTTGCGCCCCCGCCTGGTGGCGGTGCCGTCGCCGATGTCCGGCACGCTTGCTTCCGGCGCCCGCCGCAACGCCCGTCAAACCCTCTAGCTCTAGCCGAACCCGTACATGACCGACACCGTTGAACTCTTCACCGACGGCGCCTGCCTCGGCAATCCCGGCCCGGGAGGCTGGGCCGCGTTGCTGCGCGCCAAGGGCATCGAAAAGATGCTTTCCGGCGGCGAGCCGGACACCACCAACAACCGCATGGAGCTCATGGCCGCCATCGCGGGCCTCGAAGCCCTCACGCGACGCTGCAGCGTCCACCTGATGACCGATTCCAAATACGTCATGCAAGGCGTGCAGGAGTGGGTGCCCAAGTGGCGGCGCAACGGCTGGATGACGGCCGACAAGAAGCCGGTGAAGAACCAGGACCTCTGGGTGCGCCTGGATGCGGCCGCGGCGGCGCACACGGTGACCTGGGAGTGGGTGAAGGGCCATAGCGGCCACGACGAAAACGAGCGCGTGGACACCGCCGCGCGCGACCAGGCGTTGATCTACAAGGCGAAGGGCAAGGTGGCATGAGGCAGGTCGTTCTCGATACGGAAACCACGGGCCTGGAGGTCCAGCAGGGCCACCGCCTGGTGGAAATCGGTGCGGTCGAGATGATCGGCCGGCGTCCCACGGGGCGGCATTTCCACACCTACCTCAATCCCGAGCGTGCCATCGACGAGGAAGCGAGCAAGGTCACTGGCATCCGCGACGAAGACCTGGTCGACAAACCGTTCTTCCGCGACAAGGTCGAGGAGTTCCTGGCTTTCATCAAGGGCGCCGAACTCATCATCCATAACGCGGCGTTCGACGTGGGCTTCCTCGACGCCGAGTTGCGCATGGCTGGCGCGCAGTACGGCCGCGTCGCCGACCACGCCAGCGTGCTCGATACGCTCGTGATGGCGCGCACGATGTATCCCGGCCAGCGCAACAGCCTCGATGCGCTGTGCAAGCGCCTGGGCGTGGACAACACCAAGCGCGACCTGCACGGCGGCCTGCTCGACGCGCAGCTTCTGGCCGATGTCTATATCGCGATGACGTCGGGCCAGGTCGGCCTCGACTTCGTTTTCGATCCCGGCGCCGACCGCGCGGCGTCCAGTCATCTCGACGACATCGTGATCACCCGCCGCCCGATCGTGCTTCGCGCCACGGCCGACGAACGGGCTCTGCACGACAAGCGTCTGGACGCGCTCGACAAGGCCGCGGGCGGCCAGAGCGTCTGGCGCAAGCTGGAATCGGACACCCTGCACTGAGTCGTGCGCGGTGTCGGCGGCTGGCTCAGTCGGCGGCGCGCAGCAGGATGGCGGTGACGTTGTCGCGCCCCGCGCCGGACAACGCCTGGAGGATGAGATGATCCACGGCTTCCTGCGCGGCGATGTCCGAGCGTGACACGATCGCGGCGATGCGGGCGTCGTCCACCTCGTCGGTGAGGCCGTCGGTGCAGAGTAGCAGGCGGGCCCCGGCGCGCAGTTCGCCCCGGGCGAGCCCGATGTGCAACTGGTCGGGCAGGGTGATGCCGAGCGCCTGGGTCAGCAGGCTCCGCTGCGGGTGGTTGCGCGCCTGGGCTTCGGTCAGCTCGCCGGCCTCGACCAGGGCTTCCACGATAGAGTGATCGTGCGAGAGCCGCTCCAGTGTGCCGTCCCAGCGGTAGATCCGGCTGTCACCGACCCAGGCCGCTTCGTAGCTGCGTCCCTCCACACGGACAGCCGCGATGGTCGTGCCCATCGGCCGCGACTCGCTGAGCCCACTTGATCGTGCGATCAGCGCCTCGTTGACCCGCTGGATGGCATCGACCAGCGACTGGCCCGCACTGACCTGGGCCACCACGCCGTCGCGCGCCGTGGCCGACGCCACCTCGCCATGCCGATGCCCACCCATGCCGTCGACCACCAGGAACAGCCCCAGCGACGCGTCGGCGTAGTAGGTATCTTCATTGCGCAGCCGGCGAAGCCCGGTATGCGTGCCGTGTCCGAACTCGATCATGAGGGCCTTGGAAAACGAAAGGGCCGGGCGCCGAAACGCCCCGCATGCCGGGGCAGGATGCCCCATCAAACGCCTGTTGTCACGGCGCGGAAGACCGATTATGATTGCCGACTCGACAGGGCCCCAATCCTGTTGACGACCGTTCCCGGAGAGGTGGCAGAGTGGTCGAATGTACCTGACTCGAAATCAGGCGTACGTGTAAGCGTACCGTGGGTTCGAATCCCACCCTCTCCGCCACTTGATACAAGTCGTTGAACGCCCGGTGATCTTAGATCGCTGGGCGTTTTTCGTTTGGGTCACTGGCGTGGGTCAGAAACGATGCGTCTACCCCATCATTTGCTCCAC
>CAJYHU010000284.1 GCA_913774655.1 uncultured Luteibacter sp.
ACCGCGCGCTGGATCGAGTGCACGGTGGATTCGATGTCCACCACCGAGCCGCGCTTCATGCCGCGCGACACGTGGGTGCCGATGCCGATCACTTCGATCGGCTCACCGGGCTCGTATTCGCCGACGATCGCGACAACCTTGGAGGTGCCGATGTCGAGGCCGACGACGAGCTGTTTGTCGTTCTTGTTTCTCATGTAATAGCTCAGCTTCCGACCTTGGGGGTGGCCGTGGTGTCCTGTTGCGGCCACCGGATGGCGAATCCGTTGGTGTAGCGCAGGTCGGCGTAGGCGAAACCGCCACGATGACCCGCGATGAGTTGCGGGTAGACGTCGAGGAACCGGGCGAGCCGCCGATCGGCCTGGTCGCGGTCGCCGATGACGATCTCGGCCCCGCTGTCGGTGATCGCGCTCCAGCTGCCGCGCTCGGACAGGCTCACGCCCACGACGGACATCTGCGCCCTGCCCTCGAACGACTTGCGCGCCTGCGCATAGAAACTCACGACCTCGGCCAGCCGCGCATCCGGACCGGACAGCCTCGGCAGGTCGCCCATCTGGTCGGCGCCCGGCGCATCGAACACCTGGCCCTGGCGGCTGATCAGGCGATTGCCGTTCCAGCGAGCGAAAGGCTGCCGCTCGTAGATGCGCACCAGCAGCGTGTCGGGCCAGCGCTTGCGCACTTCCACCGACTCCACCCAAGGAAGCGCACCGATGGCGCGACGCACGTCGTCGAGGTCCGTGGCGAAAAAGCCCTTGCCCAGCCGAGGCAGCACGGCGCTGCGGATCTGTTCCGCGCTCACGTGGGTGAACTCGGCCTCGACCTTGAGTTGCGTCACCGGCCAGCGACCGGCGGCGAACCAGCCTTGCATCACGCCGACCACGGGCAACACCACCAGGGTGATGGCGATGCCCCAGGCGACGATCCGCGTGGCGGCAGCTCCCTTCATGCCGTGGCGCCCTCCCGTTCCATCGAGGTTTCCAGCACGCGCCAGCACAGGCCTTCGTAGTCGAGGCCGGCGACCGCGGCGGCCTTCGGCACCAGCGAGTGCGAGGTCATGCCCGGCGCCGTGTTCACTTCGAGCAGCCAGTTCTTGCCGTGCCGGTCGCGCATGATATCGACGCGCCCCCAGCCGAAACAGTCCAGGGCATCGAACGCGCGCAGCGCAAGCGCGCGCATCTCGTCTTCGGCGGTGCCGCCCAGGCCCGGGCAGATGTACTGGGTGTCGTCGGCGATGTACTTGGCGTTGTAGTCGTAATACGCGCTGGCCGGCACGATCTTGATCGTGGGCAGCACCTCGCGGCCGAGGATGCCGACGGTGAATTCGCCGCCCTCGGTGCCGTCGCCTTCGATCAGGGTTTCCATCAGCAGATCGCCGGGGGAGCGATGCGCGAGTTCGACGGCCGCGTCGAGGTCGGAGGACTCGAACACGCGCGTCACGCCGACGCTCGAACCTTCCCACACCGGCTTCACGATCAGCGGAAAGCCGATCTCGCGCGCCGCGGCGTGGACGTCGCTGCCGCGCGGCAACGCTTTGAAACGGGGCGTGGGCAGACCGAGCGAGAGCCACACCTGCTTGGCGCGGACCTTGTCCAGCGACAGCGCCGAGCCGAGCACGCCCGAGCCGGTGTAAGGAATGCCAAGCGACTGCAACGCGCCCTGCAACTCGCCGTTTTCGCCGCCGGCACCGTGCAGGATGTTGAACACCCGGGCGAAGTGGCCCGCGCGGACGGCGTCGAGGAGCGCCGGGATGCCGTCGATGGCGTGAGCGTCCACACCCCGTGCGCGCAGCGCGGCGAGTACGCCCTGGCCCGAGTTGAGCGAGACGTCGCGTTCGGCGGAACTGCCGCCCATCACCACGGCCACGCGACCGAAGTCGGCGGGATCGTTGACGCGACGGGGGAAACGGGTGGTGCTCATCGGTGCGTGGTCCTCAGGTCGCCGGCCTGGGCCAGCTCGATGGCCGCGGCGCCGATGTCACCGGCGCCCAGCAGCAGGATCAGGTCGCCGTCGCGCGCCAGCGCGGACAGCGTCGCGCGCAGGTCGCGCGGATGGTCGACCAGCACCGGGTCGGTCTTGCCGCGCGCGCGGATCGCGCGGGCCAGCGCCTTGCCATCGGCACCGGCGATCGGCGATTCGCCCGCCGGGTAGACCTCGGTCAGCACGAGCACGTCGACCTCGGCCAGCACGTTGGCGAAGTCGTCGAGCAGGTCGCGCGTGCGGCTGTAGCGATGCGGCTGGAACGCCACCACCAGGCGCCGTTCGGGCCAGCCGCCGCGCGCGGCCGCGAACACCGCGGCCAGCTCGCGCGGATGGTGGCCGTAGTCGTCGACGAGCAAGGCGTGGCCCTGGTCCAGCGCGATATCGCCGCGACGATGGAAGCGGCGACCCACACCCTCGAAGCCGGCCAGCGCGTGCGCGATGGCTTCCGGCTCCACGCCGAGCTGCCAGCCGACGGCGGCGGCGGCGAGCGCGTTCTGCACGTTATGCCGGCCCGGCAGGTTCAGCGTCACCGGAAGGTCGCCGACGTGACCGGGCAGGCGCAGGTCGAAATGCATCTGGAAGCCGACCTGACGCACGTTCGAGGCGGT
>CAJYHU010000285.1 GCA_913774655.1 uncultured Luteibacter sp.
TTTTCAACCGGCTGGGCATCGACACGCTCGAGGTGCTGGAGGCGGCGGGTACCAAGTGGAACTTCCTTCCCTTCCGCCCCGGGCTGGTCGGCGGGCACTGTATCAGCGTCGATCCTTACTACCTCACCCACAAGGCCCAGCAGGTCGGCCACCATCCCGACGTGATCCTCGCCGGCCGCCGGACCAACGACGGCATGGGCCCGTACGTGGCGAGCGAAGTCGTTCGCCTGATGGTGCGCAAGGGTATCAATCCCGTGCATGCCCGCGTGCTGATCCTCGGCCTGGCCTTCAAGGAGAACTGCCCGGACCTGCGCAACACCCGGGTGGTCGATATCGTGCGGGGCCTTGACGGCTACGGCGTCGCCGTCGACGTGCACGACCCGTGGGTAGACGCCGACGAGGCGATGCACGAATACGGGCTGCGGCCGGTCGAGCATCCCGAGCACGGCGACTATGACGCCGTGGTGATCGCGGTCGGTCACCGTCAGTTCGCCGACCTGGGCGCCGACGGCATCCGCGCGTTCGGCAAACCGGCGTCGCTTGTCTACGACGTGAAATACGTACTGCCGCGCGACGCGGTAGACGGTCGCCTCTGACGGAGTGCCGCCATGAAGGTGCTCGTCACGGGGACGGCGGGTTTCATCGGATCGCACGTCGCCCAGCGCCTGCTGGCACGAGGCGACGAGGTGATCGGCCTGGACAACCTCTCCGACTATTACGACGTGGGTCTCAAGCGGGACCGGCTCGGACGCTTCCGCCACCATCGCGGCTACGTGCACGTGCACGCCGACGTCGCCGATCGGGCGGCGGTCGAGCAGGTATTCGCCACGCATCGCCCCGAACGGGTGGTGCACCTCGCCGCGCAGGCGGGCGTCCGCTACGCGGCAACGAACCCGCACGTCTACGTGTCGACCAACGTCACCGGGTTTCTCCACGTACTCGAAGGGTGTCGGCACCACGGCGTCGGGCACCTCGTGTTCGCATCGACCAGTTCGGTGTACGGCGCGGACACGCTGATGCCGTTCAGCGAACGCCAACCCACCGAACATCCGCTCACCCTGTATGCTGCCTCGAAGAAAGCTAACGAGCAGATGGCGCACAGCTACGCGCACCTCTACGGCCTGCCCTGCACCGGACTGCGTTTCTTCACCGTCTACGGTCCCTGGGGCCGACCCGACATGGCGCTGTTTCTTTTCACGCGCGCCATCCTGGCGGGCGATCGCCTGCCGGTGTTCAACCACGGGCAACACCGACGCAGCTTCACCTACGTGGACGACATCGTCGAAGGCGTGCTTCGCACCCTAGACCGCGTGCCTGGCGCGAATCCCGCGTGGCGTGGCGACGCCCCCGATCCCGGCTCCAGCGGCGTCGCTCCCTTCCGCGTCTATAACATCGGCAACGAGCGGCCGGTGGCGTTGCTGCGTTATATCGAGGTGCTCGAGCGCTGCCTGGGCCGCCAGGCGCGGCTCGAACTGATGCCGCTGCAGGCCGGCGACGTGCCCGATACCGAGGCCTGCATCGACGCGCTTCGCAACGACACCGGCTATGCCCCGAAGGTCGACGTGGAGGAAGGCGTCCGCCGCTTCGTCGACTGGTACCTCGGGTATTACGACGTCGCCCTGACGTCGCCTTCCGGTCCTCATGGAGAACGCCGTGCTGTTGGATTACCTTGACCCGTCGGTACCCAACGATTACGACGCGGATCTGTGCATCGTGGGCGGTGGCCCCGCCGGCATCGCCATCGCCCGCGCGTTCGCGGGCACTCGCGTCCGCGTCTGCCTGGTCGAGGGTGGCGGACTGACTGGCGAAGACCGCACGCAGGCGCTCTACGACGGCCGATCCATCGGGCCCTACCCGCTCGACGCCGGCACGGCCCGCATGCGGGTGCTGGGCGGGAGCTGCACGTTGTGGGGCGGCGGCTGCATTCCCTTCGCCGACAGTGACCTCGAACCCCGCGAGTGGGTGCCCGATAGCGGCTGGCCGCTGCGTTACGCGGATCTCGCGCCGTGGTACGCGAAAGCGCAGGCATTCTGCCGGATCGACGCGTCGCATGGCTTCGGTCCCGGTGCATTCGACGGCCCTACCGCGCGCCCCCTGCTCGACCTCGCGCCCGAGGCGATGACGAACTTCATCTTCGCGCGCAGCCCGATCACCTTCGGCGACGCTTACCGCGAAGACCTGCACGAACAACCCCATCTCACCGCCTTGCTTCACGCCAACGCGATGGAACTGGACGCCAATACCGATGCCAGCGCCGTGACAGGCCTGCGCATCGGATCGGTCGACGGCCGCCGCGGCCACGTACGCGCCCGGCACTACGTGCTTGCCGCCGGCGGCATCGAAAACGCGCGGATACTGCTGTTGTCAGACACCGTGGCTCCCGGGGGGCTGGGCAACGACCGCGATCTGGTGGGCCGGTATTTCATGGATCACCCCAGCGGCACGATCGGTAGCGTGTACGCCGCGCAGCCGGACCGCCTGACCCGTCCTTACGAGCGAAGCGT
>CAJYHU010000286.1 GCA_913774655.1 uncultured Luteibacter sp.
CCGGCGAGCATCGCGTCGGCATCGCCGTACTGGATGAGGCGCATGGCCATGCCGATGTTGTGCGCGGCCGTGGTGCACGCCGATACGAGGGCGATGTTCGGTCCCTTCATGCCGAGGTAGATCGACAGGTTGCCGGCGACCATGTTGATGATCGAGCTGGGCACGAAGAACGGCGACACCTTGCGGGGGCCCTTCTCGCGCAGCTCGACGGACGTGGATTCGATCGTGTGCAGGCCACCGATGCCCGCACCCGCGGCGATGCCGATGCGGCCGGCGTTTTCGTCGGTCACCTGCAGGCCGGACTGGCGGAACGCATGCACGCCGGCGACGATGCCGTAGTGGATGAAGGGATCCATCCGCTTGAAGTCTTTCGCGATCGCGCGCTTCTCGTCATCCGGCGCGTCGACGCCCGCGAAATAGGCTTCCACCGGATCGAAGTCGCGGACTTCGCCCGCGATCTGCGTGGCGTACTTGGTCCAGTCGACACCCTCCAGCGGGCTGATGGGAGCGATGCCGCTCACACCCTCGACGACGTTCTTCCAGGCGGTGGCGAGATCGTTGCCGACCGGCGACAGGATGCCCATGCCGGTCACTACCACACGTCGCTTACTCATGCGTTCTCATCCCTCAACGGTTTCCGCGCAACCATACGCACGCGCAGGTTACGACTTGCGGAAACGAAAACTGCGCCATGACGGCGCAGCTTCCGTGTCGCTCGGAGATCGACGGGAGGCGGCGCCCCCGATCGACAGCCTTCGTACGATCAGGCCTTGACGTGGGCCTTGATGTAATCGACAGCCTGCTGGACCGTCGTGATCTTCTCGGCGTCTTCGTCCGGAATCTCGCACTCGAATTCCTCTTCGAGGGCCATCACGAGCTCGACGGTATCGAGCGAGTCGGCGCCCAGATCGTCCACGAACGAGGCGTTCGGGGTGACTTCTTCTTCCTTGACGCCCAGCTGTTCAACGACGATCTTCTTGACGCGCTCTTCGATGGTGCTCATGTTGCCTTAACCTCCCGAGGGGAAAATCCGGCGGCATTGTAGTGGCTTGGGCATCGGCCCGCCAACCTACCGCCGTGACGTGGAAGACGCCCGGGTGGTGCCGGGCGCGAAATAGCGATTGTCTCTCAAAAACGGGCCGGTGGCGACTCCCCCGACCCGGGACCGGACCCGCTCAGGGCATATACATGCCGCCGTTGACGTGAAGGGTCTCGCCGGTGATGTACTTGGCGGCCGACGACGCGAGGAAGGCGACGGCCTCGGCGATGTCGTCGCTCTCGCCCAGATGGCCCAGGGCAATGCCCGAAAGCAACGCCTGACGCTGTTCCTCCGGCAGGGCGCGGGTCATGTCGGTATCGATGAAGCCTGGCGCGACCACGTTGACCGTGATGCCGCGCGAACCGATCTCGCGGGCCAACGACTTGGAAAACGCGATGATGCCGGCCTTGGCCGCGGCGTAATTCGCCTGACCGGGGTTGCCGGTGACGCCCACCACCGACGCGATGCTGATGATGCGCCCCTTTCGCGCCTTCATCATGCCACGCATCACGGCCTTGGAAGCCCGGAACACGGACGTCAGGTTGGTATCCATGATGGCGCTCCAGTCGTCCTCCTTCATGCGCATGAGGAGCTGGTCGCGCGTGATACCCGCGTTGTTCACCAGGATGGACACGGCGCCGGTGTCTTTCGCGATCGCGTCGACCAGCGCGTCGATGGACGCGGCGTCGGTCACGTCGAGCACACGCCCGTGGCCGTCGTGCGCCGCCAGGCGGTCGCCGATGGCCTTGGCGCCGGCTTCGCTGGTGGCGGTGCCGTAGACCGTGGCCCCGAGCGCGGCGAGACGGTCGGCGATGGCGGCACCGATGCCGCGGCTGGCGCCGGTGACGAGGGCAACTTCACCCTTCAGGGAGTGCGTCATGTCGTGGATTCCTTACGAAAGGGGACGTCAGGCCGCGATGGCCGCGTCGAGTTCGGCCGGGGTGCCGATCGGCTTCGCCTCGATCGATTTATCGATGCGCTTGACCAGGCCGGACAGCACCTTGCCTGGGCCGCACTCGATCACTTGGGTCACGCCCACCACCGCCAGCGCCTGCACGCAACCGGTCCAGCGAACGGGGAGATAGAGCTGGCGCTGCAGCGCGCCCCGGATGTCGTCGAGGCTGGCATGTACGGCGGCGTCGGCGTTCTGCACCACGGGGATCGATGGCAGGCGCCACGTGAGCGCCGCCATCGTCTCACCCAGCCGATCGGCCGCCTCGCGCATCAGCATGCAGTGCGAGGGCACGGATACGGCGAGCTTCACCGCCTTCTTCACGCCCAGCTCCGCCAGCCGCGCGAGCGCGCGGTCCACGGCCTCGGCATGCCCCGCGATCACCAGCTGACCCGGCGAGTTGTAGTTCGCCGGAGCCACGACCTGCCCCTGCGCCACCTCGTCGCACACCTGCGCGATCTGTGCATCGTCGCCACCGAGGATCGCGGCCATGGCGCCCACGCCCGTGGGCACGGCGGCCTGCATCAGGCGGCCGCGCTCGGCGACCAGGCCAGCCGCATCCGTCAACGACAGGGCGCCGGCGGCGACCAGGGCGCTGTATTCGCCGAGGC